>NZ_DBGCJQ010000100.1:0-52409 GCF_048354975.1 Massilistercora timonensis
AGATAGACTTGCCGGAAGCCTAACGCCTGACCTATCCGACACAGCCCTAAGTGCCGGATAGGAACGGCAAAATTTTTTACACTTCTATTACTTCTTTATCGCACATTAGCAAAGGCGGCAGGCATATCGCCACATCTTACGCCGCCAGAGAATCTGGTAGTTCTAAAGCCTCCTGTTCAGAGGCAGAAATCAACTGCTTGTAACTATGTGAACGCTTCGTTATAATGAAGAAAGGAAGAAGCCTATGCGAAATGAACTGGCCGGAGATCTTTCTCTGGCGGAAGGAAAGAACCAGTACGACAATCACGTGAAACGAGTACTGGCAAACAAGATCATCCTGGCATGGATCTTAAAGTATGTTACGGAAGAATTTGCAGATATGCCTGTGGAGGAGATCAAATCCTGTATCGGATCAGACATTGAAGTGTCTGAGGTGGGAGTTCTGCCAGGCAGAAGTAATCAATGGAAGGCAGAAAAGATTAAAGGAGAAGCGCAGGAAGATGCAGTCCCCGGGGAGGGGGAGATTTACTACGACATCCGTTTTTCTGCATATCTTAAGTTGCGGAAGGAACGGATCAAGCTACTGGTCAATGTAGAGGCACAGAAGGCATTCTATCCTGGATATTCTCTTACAACCAGAGGCGTCTTCTATGGGGCCCGTATGATCTCGGCCCAGAAGGGGACGGAGTTTGCCGGAAGAGATTATGATAACATCCGTAAGGTGTACAGTATCTGGATCTGTATGAATGCGCCGGACTATATCGGGAATGCGATCTCTACGTACCGGATGTGCAAAGAGGATCTGATTCCCGGGATCCCGGATCAGAGAGAGACTTATGATAAGCTGGCAGTGGTGATGGTGTGTCTGAATCCAAAGTCAAAGAAAGGAGATCCTCTGACGCGGATGCTGGGTGTGCTTCTGGCACCTGGAGTCCGGGCAAAAGAAAAGATCCAGAAATTAGAAACAGAATTTGCGATACCAATGGAAACGGAAACAATAGGAGAGGAGTTGAACCAGATGTGCAATCTAAGTGATTATGTAGAAGAAATCGGAATACAAAAGGGAATCGAGCAAGGAATCGAGAAGGGGATCGAGCAGGGGATCGAGCGTGGCAGAGAGCAGACGCTGATCTGCCAGATCGAGAAGAAGCTTGCGAAAGGGATGACGGTCCCGGAGATCGCGGATGCACTGGAAGAGACGGAAGAAACCATCCGCAGGCTCATTGACGGGATGAGATAAAACGATATTTGCAGGGGGGAGATGATTGTGATAAACTGCAAGAAGGGAATACGAAAAGGAGAATTGCGGTGGCAGGGATAAAGGATGTGGCAAAACGTGCCAACGTTGGTGTGGGCACGGTTTCCAGAATGTTGAACAACAGCGGATATGTGGCGGATGCGACAAGAAAAAAGATCGAAGTCGCCATGAAAGAATTGAATTATACGCCCAATGAACTGGCCCGGAATCTGTATCACAAACGGACAGGGATCATCGCGGTGCTTGTGCCGAATGTTCTGAACCCTTTTTTTGCGGAGTTTGTTGACTATGCGGAGGCGGAATTGTATGAGGCGGGGTTCAAAATGATGGTCTGCAATACGGTGAAGGAGAGCAATGCAGAGCTGGAGTATCTGGATATGCTGAACCGCCACATCGTAGACGGCGTGATCACTGGTGTACATTCCCTGGACGTAAAGGAATACCAGAAGGTTAATAAACCTATCGTAGCCCTGGACCGATATCTGGGAGAACACATTCCTGTTGTGGCGGTGGATCATAAAGAGGGCGGACGCCTGGCTGCAGAGGAGCTGATCCGGAGCGGGTGCAGGAAGATCCTTCATTTCCGTGGTTCGGAGATCGTTGATTCTCCGTATCATGAGCGGCATATTGAATTTGAGCGTATCATGAAGGAACACCATATCCCGACCTATACTTACGATATGGAGTGGAACCGTTTGGATCTGGCATATTATAAAGAAGTTGTGCAGGACGTTTTCTCAAAAACAGAGGATTTCGACGGCGTGTTTGCCGTGGATGCACTGGCCATTGAGTGCATGAATGAGACGATCCGGCGGCATCGGAAAGTGCCGCGGGATGTAAAATTTGTTGCCTATGACGGTACTTTTATCACAGAACTGTCGGAACCCCGGATGACGGCAGTGGTCCAGCCCCTGGAAGGGCTGGCCAGGGAGTCTGTACGCCTGTTGACAGATCTGATCAACGGAAAAGAGTACCATGACGAGGCGGTGTTGCTGGGAGTGGAGCTTAGAAGGGGGAAGACAACTCTTCCGTAAAAAAGGAAGATATATTTTTCTGGATGATACTCAAAGTGTACAAAAAGGGAAGAGCAAAATTAGATAAATTACACAAAAACGAATGAAAACAAGAGAAATTATTGACAAATCTGACAGCCTGATTATAATTAGATTTAAGAAAATAATTTTAGTTTATGATTATGTGGAACGCGTTCCATTAAGGAGTTAATCTGTTGCTTTTCTTTTTTTAAAAGAAGATGGAACGGGTTCCACATTGGAGAAAAAAAGATATGGGATGTATCATTTCAGGAGACCTGTGAAAGCGAGGACGTCCTGAATATGATCATTATATAAGTCCTGCGAAGAGCTTTCGGGGCAGTTGCAGATCAAAAAAGCCGGCGATGATCTGCTATGCTGCCGGGGCGAAAAGCAGGAGAAACATGTTAACAAAGCTACAAATAAGGAGGAGAATGATGAAAAAGAAATTGCTCAGTATTTTGCTTGTGACAGCGATGGTAGCAACGATGGCAGCCGGATGCGGCGGTTCAGGAGACAGCGCTTCTGAATCCGAAGAAGGCGGTGGAAACAGTATCACGGTTCTTGTAGAAAGCGGATCTCCTGCCGAGGCTCTTGCAAATGAGACGGCAGCGGATTTTGAAGAAGAGACCGGATGCAAAGTGATCGTGGACGCAGTGGCCTATACAGGAATGTATGACAAGCTTTCCACAGAGATCAAGGCCGGAGAAGCAGCACATGACGTTGCTTGCATGGACTTTGTATGGCTGGCGGCTTTCGCAGATGCCATTGAGCCTGTGGCGGACGCAGATACCAGCGACTTCCTTCCCACACTGGAAGAAAGTGGTACCATTGACGGAAATCTTCTTGGATATCCGATGTGGACAAACTGCAAGATCCTGATCTACAGAAAAGACATTATCCCTGAGGACAAAGTGCCGACCACATGGGATGAGTATAAAGCAGTTGCAGAGGAAGTGGCAACAAGTGATATGTATGGAACAACCGTACTGGGAAGCGGTTCCGACGCCGTATGCTCTTACCTTGACTTCGCATGCCAGGCTGGCGCAGAAGGACTTGTATTTGACGCAGACGGAAATGTAAATATCACAACCCAGCCGTATGTAGACGCCATGAACTTTATGGTAGAGACGTCAGGTGCGGATTATACCCCGTCTGACGCGCTTGCAACAGCAGCCACAGAGTCTCAGGAACTGTTCACAAACGGAAAAACAGCAATGCAGATCAACTGGAGCCATCAGTATCCGGCAGCAGTAGAAGCACTTGGCGCCGATAAGGTAGGCTGCGCACCGATGATCGCAGGAAGCGCGGGAATCGGCGCAACAACAGGCCCCTGGTATCAGTGTGTAATGAAAAATTCTGCAAACAAAGAAATGGCACAGCAGTATGTAGAATATATGTATGATCACAATGCCGACTATATGGATCTCACCCTGAAGATCGCAGGAAGAACCTCCGTATATGAGGAAGCAGGTCAGGAAGCCGGAAACGAACATACAACCGCAGTACTTGAGACACTGGAAGCGGCTCAGTCCCAGCCAAGACCGATGGTATCCACATGGGCACAGATCGAAGAGACTCTGATCGGAGTTGTAGAGTCCTGCCTTGGTGGAGCTGACGTAAATGAGACACTGGAAGCAGCACAGGCTGAAATCGAAGCGATTGGAAAGTAAAACGGAAGCTGATTCCTGAATGATTTGACTGACAGAGGGCGTTCCCTGAGCAAGGACCTGATCCTGGGGCCGCCCTCTGTTTTAAAAAAGGCGGTAGACATATGAGATTGATTTCGAGAAAAACATTGTTGTTATTCTTTTTGCCGGGCGCGATCTTCATGGGCGCGTTTCTGATATATCCGATCATCTCCATGGTTATCGACAGTTTTTTTGAGATCGGGATTACCGGGGAAAAGACGTTTGTTGGATTGGAAAATTATATCCGTGCTTTCACGGCAGGCGGATTTTTGAAGCAGTTAAAGAATACATTTGTTTATATTTTGATCGCAGTCAGCGTAGAGACTGTGATCGGGCTTTTGTTTGCGCTGTTCTTTGAACTGAACTACAAGGGCAGCAAAGTGATCCGGGCGTTGATGATGGCGCCGCTGATGATCGCGCCGCTGGTGGCAGGACTTACCTGGAAGCTGATGATGAGTTCCAGTTTTGGTATCGTCAATGAGCTTCTGACTCGTGTGGGGATCCTGGCCGAGAGCGGCGATATCCTCTGGCTGGCGGACACCAAATGGTCGCTCCTGGCATGCTGTATCGCGGATATCTGGCTGACGGTGCCGTTTATGATGCTGATGTCGCTGGCAGGCTTGCAGGGCCTGGACTCCAGTGTTATGGAGGCGGCGAAGATCGACGGGGCAAATATGTTCCAGCAGATTTTCTATGTCAAGCTTCCCATGATCAAGCCGGTGCTTCTGACAGCCCTTTCTGTCCGGATCATCGACGCAGCCCGGACATTTGACATTATCTGGGCAATGACTGAGGGCGGGCCGAACAGTTCGTCCGAGACCTTGAGCATCGTGATCTATAAGACGCTGACGCGATACAATGACATTGGATACGCAAGCGCAATGGCAGTCGTCTTTATTGCAGCGCTGGTGATCTTTACGCTTGTTTTCATGCAGAGCCTGTGGAATCCGAAGAAAAAGGCAAACTAACAGTGGGAACAGGAGGAAACGAAAGTGAAAAGAAAAGGTGAACTATTTAAAAAAGTTGGAATCTTGATATCAGTCGTTCTTACTGTGTTCTGGCTGATCCCATATATTTATGTGATCTGTTGCTCTTTCAAACCCGGCGCGGAAGTGATCGCAGTACCGCCGAAATTCTTCCCGGAGATGTTTTCTGTAGAAAATTTCACGGGTCTGTTTGAGCGGATGGATGCACTGCAGTTTCTTGTAAACAGCCTGACGGCGGCTGTGTGCAGCACGGTCATCGCGCTGATCCTGGGCGCGCTTGCGGCGTACGCCATCCAGCGCTCCGGGGCGAAGCTCTCCATTGTACTGATCGTGCTGATCCTCTGTCTGAAAATGATACCAACATCCAGTATCGCGGTTCCAATCTATGAGCTGATCTGTGATCTTGGGCTGTACGATACAAGGATTGCGCTGATCATCGTTTATGCGGCGGTGAACATGCCCTTTGTCATGTGGACCATGCTCAGCTTCTATGAAGGGATTCCCACAACGCTGGATGAAGCGGCTTATGTGGACGGGGCAAACAGCCTCCAGACATTCCGGCGAGTGATCCTGCCCATCTGTACGCCAGGGCTGGCCACGGCATTTATCTTTACATTGTTCCTGGCCTGGAATGATTTCCTGCTGGCGCTGCTTCTGACCAGTACCAATGCCAAGACATTTACGGTAGGACTTGCAGGATTTTTGTCTGCCTACAACCTGGACCTGGGACCGATGTGCGCGGGAGCGTTCCTGTTTAGCTTCCCGGTTATGATCATCTCACTGGTGGCGCAGAAATACATTGTCCAGGGAATGACCGCAGGAGCGGTAAAAGGCTAAAGAGGAAGAGGAGAAGTTTATGTCGAGAGAACTCATGCAGCAAAGAATCGAACAGGCACAGATCGAGACTGAACAGAAAAAGGAAATGGTGCAGGCAGGTCCCATGAGGCAGCATTATCATTTTATGCCTCAGACCGGGTGGCTGAATGATCCTAACGGCCTGATCTTCTATAAAGGGAAATATCATTTTTTCTTTCAGTGGAATCCGTACAGCGGTTTCTGGGATTTTATGCACTGGGGCCATGCGGTCAGCGAAGATCTGCTCCACTGGGAGTATCTGCCGCTGGCGCTGGCTCCCAGTGAGGAGTATGATGATTACAGGAAGGGCGGCTGTTTTTCCGGAAGCGCGATCGTGCATGAGGGGAAACTGTTTCTGATGTATACCGGGGTGACTAACCGGGGATCAGGAAATATACAGACCCAGTGCATTGCGTACAGTGAGGATGGGATCCATTTTGAGAAATACGAAGGAAATCCGGTGATCCTTCCGCCGGAAGGAGTGGACGGACAGCATTTCCGGGATCCCAAGATATGGAAACACAAAGACAGCTATTACATGGTGTGCGGGGCAAGCTGCAATAACCGGGCGCAGGCTCTTTTGTACCGGACGGAAGACATGCTGCACTGGACCTATGTCAATGTGCTTGCAGAGAGCCGGGGCGAATGGGGTTACATGTGGGAATGTCCGGATTTCTATCCGCTGGAGGATAAATATGTCCTTATGTGTTCCCCTATGGGGGCAGGAGACCGGAAGGCTGTATATTTCGTAGGAGATTTTGACTATGATACAGGCCGGTTTGACTGGGATCTGTCCGGGGAGATCGACTGGGGGATGGATTTTTATGCGCCGCAGTCTTTCGAGGCGCCGGACGGAAGACGGCTGATCGCGGCCTGGGCCAATGAATGGGAATGCATGCCTTTCTGGAAAGACTGGGGGCCCACTTACCGGGAGGGCTGGTGCGGATTCTTCAACCTGCTCCGGGAAGTGCGGATGCTCCCGGATCATACCCTGCAGTTCGTTCCGGTGAAGGAACTTCAAAAACTGCGGGAAGAAGAGTGCTGCGAAGACCGGATAGAACTGGGAGACGCAGAAGAAAAAGAATTGAGAGCCGGAGACGGGATTTCCTTTGAAATGCAGTTTGCCATCGACCTGGAAGAGACACAGGCAGAAAAAATAGAACTGGACCTTCGCTGCGGCGAGGGCAGGCAAACCCGGTGTATGATAGACTTAAGGCAGGGGACCTTAAGCGTGGACCGGTCCCGGGCGGACGGATGGAGCGCGGGAGTTTCAAGAAGCGTGCTGTTCCTGAAGGGGAAGAAAGAACTGGATATCCATGTTTTCTCGGATCAGAGTTCGGTGGAGATTTTTGCGGATCAGTATCAGAATAATCATGCAAATAATATTTATGCAGGAAACGGGCAGAACAAGATCCTGATCCGCGCTGCCGGAGGCCGCGCAGTGATCAGAGGATACAGATCCTACGGTCTGAAAGAGTGTTTCAGATAAAATAGAACATAAAGGAGAAATGGCAGATATGGCTGGCACAAATTATTATGACGTAACAGAATGGCATGTGGGAGATCCCTATGAGGATATCGGTCAGGTGATCAACAGCATAATCGATGATGTGAAAAAGCGCCAGACGGAGAAGGATGTCCGGGAAGGCGGAAAACCGGGAGCAGTGATCTATATCCCGGTGGGAGATTATCATCTTCGCACCCAGGTAGTGATCGATATCAGTTATCTGAAGATCATGGGATCCGGCCACGGATTTACTTCTTCCAGCATTCGGTTCAATGTTCCGGAAGACGAGATCTGCGGACTCCATGAATTATGGCCGGGGGGCAGCCGGATCCTGGTGGATCTTCCCGCAAAGGAAGAGGGCGGAGAGGAAGCCCAGGCTGCATTCTATGTGAAGCGGGAGGGAAGTCCGCGGATCAGTTCCGTGGAATTTGAAAATTTCTGTATCGACGGGCTGCATTTTGTGGATGACGGAACCGGAGAGCCCAACCCGGAGAACACCTATGTAAATGGAAAGACCGGGATCTATGTGGCGGGGGCGCAGGATTCTTTCCGCATCACAGGGATGGGATTTGTTTATCTGGAGCATGCCATTACGATCTACCATGCAGATGCACTGAGTATTCATGACAATTTTATTGCAGAATGTGGAAGCTGTATTGAACTGCGTGGATGGGGACAGGCCTCCAAAGTGACGGAAAACCTGATCGGCGCGGGATACAAAGGATATTCTATCTACGCACAGAATTTTGGAGGGCTTCTGATCTCTTCCAACAATATTTTCCCCCGGGGGAAGAGCAGCGTGCATCTGGACGGGGTGGCGCGTTCCATCGTGACAGGGAACCGTTTTCATTCCTTTTATCCCGGAATGCTGGTGCTGGAAGGAAATTGTGCGGAAAATCTGATATCGTCCAATCATTTTTATCGTTCCCGGGAGCCCTGGCCGCCGATGCGTGCACATGGAAACGGGCTTGATGACCTCTACGGGCTTGTGTATATCAGTGGAAATCATAATGCGGTGACAGCGAATCATTTTTCTGAGATCCTTGATGAAGAGTATATTGTGCCGGCGGGAGCAAAGCCGGTGATCATCCGGATCGGGGCGGGCAGGAACAACTATGTCTGCGCCAATCATATCGCTGCGCTGACAGAAGCGGCTGAAGAGTCAAAGGAGGCTCAGGATGCCTGCTATTCCGCTCAGGTAGAGGCAATGCTGAGTATCGCCAGAGCAAAAGAGATTCCAGTGACAGCGGTACTGGTGGAGGAAGAGTCTGTGCGCAATACCATTCTGGATACCGGAACGGAAGAAGCGTGTGTGCTTGACAGAAAAGCGAACGCATTCCGGGCGATCCCGGAGATCGGAGATTGTTAAAAAAGGAACTGGGATAAAGAAAGAAGAGAGAGGCATCAGGGGGCCCGCGTAGGGCGTCCTGATGTTTTTTCTTGTGGTTTTACAGGCGCTGTGTTAAATTAATTCTGTAAATCAGACAGAACGGACGCGGGAGGGAGCAGGAAATGTGGTTAGGTGTGGATTATTATCCGGAGCAGTGGGAGGATTCCCTATTGGACCAGGATCTGGATACCATCTGTGAATTAGGCTGCAATGTGATCCGGATCGGGGAGTTTGCCTGGCACCGGATGGAGCGGTCGGAAGGCGCATATGATTTCTCGTATTTTGACCGGGTGGTGGAGAAGGCAAGAGAAAAAGGACTTGCCGTGATCATGGGAACGCCTACGGCGGCGATCCCGTCCTGGCTTGCCAAAAAGCATCCGGAGATCCTTTCAGAATCGGAAAACGGACAGAGGCGGGTTTTTGGCGGGAGACATGTGCATTGTTTTAACAACCCGTATATATATGAATATTCAGAGAAGATCATCCGGGCTCAGGCGGAACATTTCAAGGGAGAGAAAGGGATCGTGGCCTGGCAGATCGACAATGAGCTTGGGCATGAGGGCAGCGACCTCTGCTGGTGTCCCCGGTGCCATAAGGCATTTCAGGAATTCCTGAGAGAGAAGTTCCGGGGCGATATCGGGCTCCTGAATGAGACGTACGGGACAGCCTTCTGGTCTCAGGAGTATAATGACTTTGACGAGATCCCGATGCCCAGAGAGACCATCACAACACATAATCCGTCACTTCGGCTGGACTGGGAACGGTTTCGAAGTGAAAGTATCGTGAAGTTTGCAAGATTTCAGGCAGAGCTGCTTCGTGAGATCATCCCGGGGGCTGTGGTGCTGCATGATTTCCCGGGAGGGGGGCTTGGGAAGCATGTGGATTATTCCCGGGTGGCAAAGGAACTGGACCGGGCGGCTTATAATAATTATCCGGTATGGGGAGGCCAGAGGGAACCGCTGCCACCCAATGAGATCGCCTTTGGGCTGGACTATATCCGGGGCTTAAGACAGGAGAATTTCTGGATCACAGAAGCGATCCTGGGGGCACAGGGACATGATGTGACAGGGTATGCGCCCAGACCGGGGCAGGCAAGATTGTGGTCCTGGCAGGGAATGGCCAGAGGATGTGAATCTCTGTTGTATTTCCGGTACCGGGGAGCGCTCAAAGGAGCGGAGCAGTTCTGTTACGGCATTCTGGACGGGGACAATGTGAAGCGGCGGAAGTTCTATGAGGCACAGAAATTTTTCCGGGAAGTACAGGAATATCAGCACGCACTGGAGACACCGGTAAAAAGCCAGGCGGCCATCGTGTATGATTATGATTCGCTGGCAGCTTTCCGGATCCAGCGGCAAAGCCCCATGCTGGATTGTGAGAAGGAAATGAAATGGTTTCACAAGATTTTCTATGATGGGAATGTGCCGGTGGACGTGATCCCGGCCGGGAGTGATCTCCTGGGATACCGGGTAGTGATCCTGCCGGTAATGATCATTGCCAGGCCGGATATTCAGAAGGAGATCAGAAGATTTGCAGAGAATGGTGGAACCGTGATCATAACGTTCCGGACTTTTGTCAAAGATGAGGACAACAACCTGGTATTTGGGAAAAAGATCCCTTTGGATTTCCAGGATGCCGCCGGCGTCTGTGTGGCTGAAACGGAGAGCCTGCAGGAAGGGCAGGAATTTCCGCTGGAAGGAGAAGGAAGATATGCCGGTGTCAACGGGCATGGCGGTATTTTCCGGGATATGTTGGAGACAGAAGGCGCAGAAGTGCTCTTTCATTATCAGGATGCGTTTTACCGGGAGTATGGAGCGGTGACCAGGAAGCAATGCGGGAAAGGCAGCATTTATTATCTGGGATGCGGATTGGAAGAGGAACTCCTGCGACAGGTGATGGCAAAGATCTGGGAGGAGCAGGGAATCTGTTGTGAGGAATCTCCGGAAGGGGTGGAGATCGTATATCGGGGAAGTAAAGATCACAGAATCCGGATTACCCTGAATCACAATGCCAGGGAAGTGGAAATGGACGGTGTGGTACTTGCTCCTTTTGAATGCAGGATCGAGGAGGAACAGGAGGATTCTGCAAAAGGCGGAAGCCCTATTGCGGGATCCGGCTGTCGATAAAGAGGCAGATCAGGATCAGCCCTGCGCCCAGAAGGCCCAGGCCGTTCAGGGTCTCGCCCAGCAGAAAATAGGCCACCAGTGCAGTCAGGATGGGCTGGGTGCACTGGAGCATAGAGACGGTGGATGCACTGAGGTGCGCCACCGCTTTGTTTTGCAAAAGATAGGCGGCGATGGTGCACACGCCTGCCAGGTAGAGGACCACCAGCCAGGCTTCCGGCTTTGCGGCCGCAAGGACGGAGGTGTGGTCGAAAAGCAGAGCCCCGGCGAGGCTCAGGATCATGGTGACGCCGATCTGTACTCCCGTGACAGAAAGCACGTCCATTTGGGCAATAGCCTTCTCGCCGAATACCAGGACGCCGGCCAGGCACAGGGCGTCCAGAAGCGCCAGGGCTTCGCCGGGGCCAAAGGAAAAAGCGCCGGTATTGCAGCACAGCAGGAACAGTCCCACAATGGTCACAAGCTGTACCGGAAGGTGCCGCCAGGCATAGGGATGGCGGAACACCAGGGAAAACAGAAGGGGGGCGAACAAAACCGGCAGGGACATGATGAAGCCTACGTTGGTGGCGGCGGTAAGATCAAGGGCCAGGTTGCAGGAGATATAGGCCCCTGCACAGCAGAGGGCGGAAGGCAGCCAAAGGGTCCAGGAAACTTTCCGCAGCTGAGAGAAGAGCCGGCGGCCAAAGAAAAGGGCAAACAAAAGAAAGGCAAGAGAGAACCGGGCGGCCAGAAGCCACAGCGGCGTAATGCTATGGTAGGCCACTTTGGTCAGGGGATTGCCGATCCCGTAGACCAGGCTCTGGATCAGGATAAAAGAGATATAAAGGGCTTTTCCTGAATGTGTCCTGGATTCAGGCATGGCTGCCTCCTTTCCGGTCTCTGGTCCGTTGGTGTTGGATCAGATCCTGGTTAAAAGCTGAGGAAGGTCTTTGAGTGCATGGAGTTCATAGTCCGGCTGGATTCCGGTCTCGTTGGCAGCAGAGGATGGGTGGAACCAGATGGTCCGGATCCCCGCGTTCACGCCTCCCTTGATGTCAGAAGTCAGGCTGTCTCCTACGATCACGGTCTCTTCCTTTTGAAAATCCGGGATCCGGGCAAAGCAGGCGTCAAAGTAGGCGGCGCTTGGCTTGTCTGCACCCAGATCTTCTGAGATAAAGATCCCCTGAAAGTAAGGTTGGATCCCGGAGCTTTGCAGCCGGCTTTTCTGTACGGAGGCTGTGCCGTTGGTGACCAGATAGAGGCGGTAGTTCCCGTGGAGTTCCTGGAGAAGTTCTTCCGCCCCTTCTATGAAGTAATGGCCGATGCCAAGCTGGGTTTCGAAGATCCGGGCGGCTTTCCCGGGATCTTGCCGGATGCCAAGCTCCTCAAAGAGCAGCTGATACCGGCGGAGCTTTACCTCCTGGCGGGTCAGTTGTCCCAGCTCCAGAAGCTTCCACTGAGCCAGGTTCAGCTGGCTGTAGCGGGTCACGACAGCCGGGGAGGGATCGACGCCCAGTTCCAGCAGAGTGCGGCGCACCGCCAGGGCTTCTGCCTTGTCAAAATCAAATAAAGTATTGTCCAGGTCAAATAAGATGTTGCGGATCATAAGGGTCCCTTTCTGTAAGATGTCTATGGATTACAGCTTCCGCAGGGCTCATAGCCTCGTTCCACCAGTGTGTCCCGGTCGCCGGTGAAGGTTTCTTTATTTTGGGGCTTGATATCTGCGACGCCGGAACAGTCGGGCAGATGGAACTTCTGGGTGTTCTTGTTCAGAATGTAGGTACGGGTCTCTTCTTCAGAAGAAGTGTCTTCTGAGGTGGTCTCGTCAGAATCCGGTTCTTCCGCAGGGGCGGCGTCCGGCACCGGGCGGGTCTGGGGGTCTCCGGCGGGGTCGCCCCGCTGGCTCTCGCCATCGGCATAGTCGATCACAACGCCGGGCTGGATGTTATAGACGTAGACATTGAAGGAGACCCCGGCGCCGTTATCTTCCACAGACAGGGCTTCCATCTGTACGCCGGAGGCCACCAGATTGTCGCCGTCGAAGATGGGGGTGACCCGGTACAGTACATGGTTATCCGTTTCGCGGACATACTCCGCCACTTCATTTTCAAAAGGAAGCATGCCGTCCACGTTCATAAAGCGGGTGCCGGTGATCAGATTCTCCGGGTTGGCATTCTCCGCGGTAAGCTGGAAGCCAATCAGGTGGCAGCGGTTGTAGAGATAATTGCCATCCACGCCCTCATATTTTACCGTGTGCCAGCCGGTGGGCTTGATCTGGCCGATGGATTCCCGGTCTTCTGTGGGCATAAGATCCTGGCCCACGCAGGCCAGGGCGACCCCGCAGCGGCCCAGAGAGTCCAGATCGCTGTAGCTTTCATAGGACTCCGGTTCCAGGTCTTCTTCTGAGAAATCCGGTTCATTTCCGGCTACTTCAACATAGGGTTCTCCTTCGTAGGCCGGCACGTCTTCCAGTTCGGAGGCAATGGGAGGGCGCTCTGCGAAGGCACCGCA
Organism: Massilistercora timonensis; assembly: GCF_048354975.1. Lineage (NCBI taxonomy): Bacteria > Bacillati > Bacillota > Clostridia > Eubacteriales > Massilistercora > Massilistercora timonensis. The sequence continues at coordinate 13,329 of NZ_DBGCJQ010000100.1, forward strand.
GCCTGTGGGGAAGAGAGCCGAGAGGATCAAAAGGCCCAGAAGGAGGTAGGTTCGAAAGATTTTCCGTAAATTCGTCATAAAGATTCTCCAATAAAAGCAAACGTTTGTTCGATAAAATAACTATAGCATTTCCAAAAAGGGAAATTAATTAATAATTATAACAGATTTTAAAAATATGCGCCACCCCCTCTTGACATGGGTGTTATAATACAGTTGTAGCAAGAAAACCTACTTAACGACCTGCCAAATGTGAAGGCCTGCTAAGCAAATCAGATTTTTGGAGGAAGAGACAAATGGATACTTTAAAAGCTGAAAAAAGAAGTATGGACATCAAGGCAAAGAAATTAAGAAGGGAAGGTTTTGTTACCGGCAATGTATTCGGAAGAGACATGGAAGGTTCGATTCCGGTCAAGATGGAGAAACCGGCAGTGGAACGTCTTCTGAAGACCAGCGGAAAGGGAAGCCAGATCCTGCTGGATATTGAAGGGCAGACGATGAATGTGCTGATCAAGGAAGTGGATTTCAACGGTCTGAAAGGCCGGGTGGACGAGATGGATTTCCAGGCGCTGGTAAGCGATGAAAAGGTACATTCCACAGCAGAGATCATCCTGATCAACCATGAGAAGGTGAACACCGGGATGGTGGAACAGCATCTGCATGAGGTCGCGTACAAGGCATATCCGTCTGCGCTGGTAGATAAGATCCGGGTAGACGTGGGCGACATGAAGCTGGGAGACGTGATCAAGGTGGGAGACCTGGAGATCGCATCCAATCCGGAGATCGATCTTACTACAGATCCGGAGACAGCGGTTGCAAGCGTGATCGAGATCCACTCCGGAGCGGCAGATACAGCAGAAGAGGAAGAAACGGCAGAATAAACCGGCAATGTATGTTTGCGGAAAAACATGTTCGCGGAAAAACCAGGAGCGGCAGCCTGAGATCAAGGCTGCCGCTCCTGGTTTTTTAGGTGGGGACGTGGTATTTTTAAAAATACCACGTCCCAGATTGAAAATACCCTGTCCCTTTTTGGAAAATTTCTGGTATGATAGGTTTATGGCAAAAATAATCTATATTAATGAAATCCCTGTTACAATCGAATACCGCAGGGTGAAAAACATCAATCTTTATCTGAAACCGCCGGAGGGACAGGTGCTGGTGACAGCGCCCAGGCAGGTGCCGGTGAGTCGGATCCGGACGTTTGTGGAGGAAAAGGAGCGCTGGATCCGGAAACACCAGGAGCGTATGCGGGCCGCGGCTGTGAACCGGGAGGCGGAGCCGGAACTGACCCGGGCGCAGCGGCAGGTTTTGCAGGAGAAGGTAGAGTTTTACGCCCAAAAATGGGAGCCCCGGATGGGAGTACATGCCTCCGGGTGGACCCTTCGGAAGATGAAGACCCGCTGGGGAAGCTGTACGGTGGGCACCGGCAGGATCCGGATCAATACAAGGCTTTATTATTTTCCGGATGAGATCCTGGAATATATTGTGGTACATGAATTATGCCATTTGATCGAGCCAAGCCATGATAAGAGATTTCAGGCTTATATGACCCGATTTCTGCCAGACTGGAAGAAAAGGCGGAGGCAGATGCGGGAAGGGCGGTTCAATTAGGGACAGGGTATTTTCAATCTGGGACGTGGTATTTCTGAAAATACCACGTCCCCAACCAGACAGGAGGAGAAGAGATGAACGAAAATCGGATCAAGCGGAACAGGATGTTGGGTGAGACGATCATCAAGGGGCTGGAGTCCCGCAACATGGAAGGCTACTACGTGGAGTCGAAGGAGGAGGCGCTTAAGAAGGCGCTGGAGCTGATCCCGGAGGGGAGTTCGGTGAGCTGGGGAGGATCTATGTCCATCGCGGAGATCGGGCTGAAGGATGCGATCCGCCAGGGGAACTACACGGCCTATGACCGGGAGGGGGCGAAAAACCCGGAGGAGAAGCGGAAGATGGAGCTGGCAGCCTATGACTGTGATTTCTTCCTGTGCAGTTCCAACGCCATCACGGAGGACGGCATCCTGGTCAACATCGACGGGAACAGCAACCGGGTGTCCGCCATCTGCGCGGGACCGCGGAATGTGCTGATGATCGTTGGGATGAACAAGGTGGCAAGGGATGTGGAAAGCGCGATGTCCAGGGCGCGGAACGAGGCGGCGCCCATCAACGCCCAGCGGTTTGGGCTGTCAACGCCCTGCAGCAAGACGGGAGCCTGTTTCGACTGTAAGATCCCGGATACCATCTGCTGCCAGTTCCTGGTAACCCGGTATTCCAAGCGGCCGGGGCGGATCAAGGTGATCCTGGTAAATGAAGAATTAGGTTTTTAAAATGTTGACTTCACAGCGGGCATTTGTTATAATAAACGAGTGCCCGATAAGGCGCAGTAGCCAAGTGGTAAGGCATGGGTCTGCAACACCCTGATTCACCGGTTCAAATCCGGTCTGCGCCTCTTAAGGAAACCCGAGAACGTTACGTTCCCGGGTTTTTTCATTTCGGAAACAGGTATAAAATCCGTTCTCTCCGTCCATTCTAATCAGAAAAGACGGGAGAGTGGACGGCATGGGAAGAAAGGCTTCGCAAGGGGAAAAGGAGCTTCTGGCGGCGGCTCTTGACAACCGGGAGTTTTGTGTCTGGTATCAGCCCCAGGTGGATATGGAGACAGGTAAGATCGTGGGCGCGGAGGCGCTGGTGCGCTGGCAAAGGCCGGGGAAGGGACTGATCCTCCCCGGCCGGTTCATCCCTGCGCTGGAGGAGAATGGCCTGCTGCCCCTTCTGGACTGTGAGGTGCTGCGCATAGTCTGCAGGGATATCCGGGAAGCCCGGGAAGGGGGGATCGATCCCGGCTGGGTGTCGGTCAACCTGTCTCAGCTCCACGCCGGGCACTACAGCGGGGAAATGGTGGGACGGCGGGCCCGGGAGGCAGTGGCCCGGGACCGGCTCCGGTTTGAGCTGACAGAGACCGCTCCCAGCCCGGAGGGCTCCGGGGAAATGCTGGATTTTGCCAGAAGACTGCAGGAGCAGGGATTCCAGATCGCCATGGATGATTACGGCACCGGGAATTCTACCCTGAAACTGCTCCATCAGATCCCCTTTGACATCCTGAAGCTGGACCGGTATTTTGTCAGCCGGATCGGAGCAAAGAAATCTGAGACTATCCTTAAATCTACCATCAACCTGGCAAAAAACCTGGGGATGAAGGTGGTGGCGGAAGGGGTGGAGACCAGGGAACAGATGGAGTTTCTCCTGGGGCACGGGTGCAGGCTGGGCCAGGGATATTATTTCTCCAGGCCTCTGGAAAAGGAGACTTACTTCGCCTGTCAGAAAGAGGGAAGGAAGCTGCCCTTTCAGGCGCGGGAACCTGGGAAGGGAGAAGCATGAGACGGCTGTACCGGCGCCTGGCGTTCCTTTACTTTGTGTCAGCCCTGCTGTTTGTCCTGATCTTCGGCATTCTTTTGTACCTGCGGGGACGGAAAGAAAATGAAGAGTATTTAAGCCAGCTTCTGGAAAGTGTGGACCACAACCTGGAGGAGGCCACCCGGGAATATGAGGAAACGGTAGAGCGGCTGGGTGAGGAGTATGTAACCCACGCCCGGGAGACGGCGTATATTCTGGAAAATGATCCAAAGGCGGCAGAGCTTTCAGCTCTGGAAGCCTTTCGGGAACTGCTGGGCGTGGGGGCCGTCTCTTTGCTGGGTACGGACGGGAAGATCCTGGTCAGCACCGAGGAAGAACTGGTGGGAACCCGGGAGGAAGAGCAGGTGATGGCCGAGCTTTTGACGTCGCCCGGGGCTAAGGGAGCTGTGGTGCAGGTGGATGAGCCGGACTTCTGGGAGCAGCCGGCCTATTTCTATGTGGCGGTGCCGGTGGAATCGCCCCGGTTCGCGGCGGTTCGCCTGGACAGGGATATGGAGCAACTGGGGCTGTCAAGCGGCGCCCAGCGGGTGCAGGAGGTTCTCAGACAGGCTACCACGGAATATGATACCAGTATCTTTGCAGCCGGGAAGGCCCGGGGGCTGGTCATCGGGATCACGGAAAACAACCGGCAGGACATTAGGATCCGCACCCTGAGGGAAGGGAGGGAACTGCTGGATTATCTTGAAGGCCTGCCCTTAGGCGAGGCGCTGGTCATGGAAATCAACGGGGCTTATCAGAGTACCGTGTTAAAAGAGCGGCATGACATGTATCTGGCTGCATTTACCGGGATGGACCGGGTGGCGTCGGATGTGTTTGCCACCTTTGGCGCCGGCCTGTCGGCAATGGCGGTGATCAGCGGGGTCACGATCCTTATGGTGCGCATGTTTATCCGCAGATATCTGCTGGATCATTTCCGGCAGGTGGAGGAAGGGATCTATAAGGTCCTGCGCAGCGGGCGGGGATCTGGGGCCGGAGACAGCCAGATCCCGGAGCTTAAGCCTCTGATGGAGACCATCTCCCGGCTGGAGCGGGAATATGTGGATAAATCAGAAGGAATGCTCCAGATGGAGGACGCCCTTCTGACCGCCAGGAAGGAAGCCCAGTACGACCGCCTCACCGGTCTTTACAACCGGAATGGATTTGAGCGAAGGGCGGAGGAATTTCTGGAACAGGGGGACCGGCAGGGGATGTTGCTCCTCTTCGACCTGGACAATTTTAAACGGGTAAATGACGGGGAGGGACACCCGGCGGGGGACCGGCTGTTGATCTGTTTTGCCCGTTGTCTGTGCAGGGTGTTTCGCAGGGAGGATGTGATCGGACGGCTGGGCGGGGATGAGTTTGCCGTGCTTATCCAGGGTCCCTTGTCCCGGGAAATGATTGAGGAGCGGTTCCGGATATTTTTTGAGGAACTTCACGCCGCGCTGGGGGACAGTTATGAGAAGTACCAGGTCTCTGCCAGCGCAGGGGCGGTGGCTGTGGACGGCAGCCTCCAAAAATATGAGGAACTGTACCGGTGCGCGGATACAGCTCTTTACATCGCCAAATATCTGGGGAAGGACCGGTATTATATCAATAGGAAGAAGGTTGCCTGCATGCGGCGGGAATGTATTGGCTGCCGCGCGGATTGCCCCCGCAGCCAGATCCTGAAGGGGAAGGAGTGAGAAGAGATGAAGAATACCTACATCGTGATCCCGGCCCTGAAGCCGGGGCCGGGGCTGGCAGGAGAGGTCCGGGAACTGGGAAGACGCCTTTGTGCCCGGGTGGTCCTGGTGGACGACGGATCCGGCCCGGATTACCAGAAGACATTTTCCATGGCGGAGAGGGTGGAGGGCTGCCGGGTCCTTCATCACAGGAAGAACCTGGGGAAAGGTCGGGCGCTGAAGACCGGGTTTGCCTATATTAAGGGCCAGCTTCTGGAAGAGAAGGCCCTGATCCTGTGCATGGACTGTGACGGACAGCATTTGCCGGCGGACGGGGCGGGGCTTCTTCTGCTGGCGGAGCGCTGGCCGGGCAGCCTGATCCTGGGCGTCCGGGATTTTTCCGGGGCCGGGGTGCCCTTAAGGTCCCGCCTGGGTAACCGGATCGCCTCCCGGGCGCTTTGTCTTGCGTCAGGGATTCGGATCCGGGATACTCAGACCGGTCTGCGGGCTTTCGACAGCAGCCTGCTGGAGCGGTTCCTGGAAGTGCCCGGCGAAGGGTTTGACTATGAGATGTCCATGCTCCTTGCCTGTGCCAGGGAGGGGATCCCGGTGCGGACTAGGAAGATCAGGACCGTCTATGTAAAGGGCAACGCCGGGTCTCATTTCCGCCCTTTGACGGACAGCCTTCTGGTGCTGGCGGCCTGCCTGAGACGGGAGAGATCATGAAGGAGGGGGAAGTAAGGAAAAGAAACCGGATCTTCTGCCTGTCCATCTTTTTTTCTGCCGTCTATCTCTTCTGGCGGCTCTTTTGCACCCTGCCCTGGGGAGAGGGGATCTTCCAGGTCCTGGCCGGCCTGCTTCTTCTGCTGGCGGAGATGGTGACCGCTTTTGGAACGGCGGAGCTGATGATAGGCCGGATGAAAAGCGAGGGCGTTTTCCTTTCCCTTCCCCAGGTGCCGCCGGAAGCATTTCCGGAGGTGGACGTGCTGATTGCCACCCACAACGAGCCGACCGGGCTTCTCTACAAGACAGTGAACGCCTGTACATTTCTGGAATATCCGGATCCGGACAAGGTACACATCTATGTGTGTGACGACGGAGGACGGGACAGCGTCCGCAGGATGGCAGAAGAACTGAAGGTAGGGTATATCGGGATGAAGGAAAATGTCCATGCCAAGGCGGGGAATTACAACCACGCGCTGGCCCGGACCACCTCGCCTCTGGTCGCCACCTTTGACGCGGATATGATCCCCTGGCGTCAGTTCCTCATGGGGACGGTCCCTTATTTCCAGATCCCTCAGGTGCGGATGGGACTGGTGCAGACGCCGCAGAGCTTCTATAATCAGGATCTGTTCCAGTTTAATCTCTATGCGGAAAAAGGGATCCCCAATGAGCAGGATTTCTTCTCCCGGGAGATCAATCTTCTTAGAAATGCAACCAATACGGCTGCCTACACGGGGAGCAACACGGTGATCCTGCGTGCCGCTCTGGAGGAGATCGGAGGCTTCCCCTGGGGGACGGTGACCGAAGATTTTGAGACCAGTCTGCGCCTTCAGAAGGCGGGGTATGTCACATATGCCACCTCGGAGGTGCTGGCGGCGGGGCTGTCCACCACCACAGTGGGGAGCATGATCCGGCAGCGGGTCCGCTGGGCAAGGGGCGTGATCCAGAGCATCCAGAACACCAACGCCATATTTACCCGGAAGCTTTCTCTTTCCGCCCGGTTGTCCTATTTGAACGCCTGGCTGTACTGGTGGTCGTTTCTGTGCCGGATGATCTTTATCCTGGCGCCGGTGTTGTTCGCGCTTTTTGACGTTCAGCTGGTGGAGTGCGGGTTCTGGGAGCTAATATTGTTCTGGCTTCCTGCCCATCTTCTTTCCCGCCGGGCCATGGAGTATCTGAGCACCAATATCCGCAGCGCCCGGTGGAGCCAGATCATTGACACCATCCTGGCGCCTTACCTGGTGTTTCCGGTGCTGGCGGAATCGCTGGGGATCCATGAGAAAAGATTTCTGGTGACGGACAAGAAGCGGCGGCGGGAGAAGACGGCCACCTTCCCTTATCTCATTCCCCACGGGATCCTGATCCTTCTGACGGTGGCGGCCATCTTCCGGTTTGCCAGGGGGAAATACGGTCTGGCGCTTCTCTACAGCAGTGTAATCCTCTTCTGGCTGGGGTATAACCTGACGGCCCTTGTCTATGCGGTGTTCTTCATGCTGGGGCGGGAGTCCCGGCGGATCTCGGACCGGATCGGCGCCAGGGAGCAGGCGCGCCTTGTGGTGGAAGGAATGGTCCTGGAAGGGGAGACCCTGGATGTTTCCGAGGAGGGGATCGCCCTTCTGATCGCAGGCGGAGAGGGAGCAGGCAGGGGGCTGCCAAAACCGGGGGACCGGTTTGAAGTCACGGTGACTACGACACACTACCAGGCAAGCCTGAAGGCGGTATGCGTATATGCCGGAAAGGGAAAGATCACGGCGACGGTGGAGCCGGCGGACGAGAAAAGCCGCCGCCACTGGCTGCAGATCATCCATGACAGGGAGCATTCCCTGCCCCGGGAACTGGATCCCTGGATGACTGTCTATGATGAGATCCGCCAGAATATTCTGGCGCGGTGGAAGAGAAAGGGGTGACAAAAGTGGGAAGTGTTCTTTTGTTCCTGTCGGTGTGGGGCTATCTTTTTGTCCTGTGCAGGATGGGGAAACTGGCCTTCTGGTTCGCCCCGGTGCTCTGGGCCTGCGGTGCGGGCCTTGTGCTTTTTATAGGAGCGCTTGGAGGGCATTTTCCGGCTGTCTGTGACGGGCTTCTGGCAGGGGGACTTCCTGGTTTTGGGTACTTTGTGGCCTGCCTTGTCCGGGGAAAGGTTTCCCGTCCCAGGTGGACATTTCAGGGGGTGTGCGTAACTGCGGGGATGGCGGCGTTCGCTTTTCTGTCCCTGGGGCTTAGGCTGACCCACTACGACAATTTCTCCCACTGGGCGCTGGCGGTGAAGTATCTGCTTCTTACGGGGGAACTGCCGGGGGCGGAGACTGCCCTTCTTCCCTTCCGGGATTATCCGCCGGGCAGCAGTCTTTTTGTCGCTTACATTTGCCGGTATATGGGCCATTCCCAGGGGCAGATGCTGCTGGCCCAGAACAGTCTTCTCCTGGCCTGCTTCCTGGCGGTGTTTGGAATGGTGCGGGAGAGGCGGAGATTTCTCCTTTATTCCTTCCTTGGTATGGGGCTGTCCCTGCTTTCTTATCTGAACCTGACGGTGCGGATCAACAACCTTCTGGTGGATTTTCTGCTACCCCTTCTTGCCCTTTCGTCCATGGCTTATTCCCGGCGGGAGGAGAATAATCTAAGGCTTTGTGCAGGACAGATCCTGCTTCTGGGATTTACGGGGATCGTGAAGGGCACCGGCCTCTTTTTTGCCGGGGCGGCGGGGATCTATGCCTTCTGGAGGCTGATGAGAAATGGGTGGAGGAGCGGCGCTGCCGGACGCGTGGGGGCCTTTCTCCTTGCAGTTGTTCTGGCGGCAGGGACGGCGGGGCCAGCCCTTGCGTGGCAGTACCATGTGAGAACCGGGCTTGCCGGATTTGAAGGGAAATTTCATTTTGAGGGAGAAGACCGTCCAAGGGAAGAAGGGAAAGAGCTGGAGGAGGGAGGTGATCCTGCGGGGAAAGAGCTGTGGCCGCAGATCCGGGAACGCTTCTGGCAGGCGGCGACAGATCCCCGGGACCGGGCGTTTCAGGCATTTGTCCTGTGCACCCTGCTGGCCCTTGGGGCGTCCGTGTACGCCGCGGTCACCGGGAAGCGCGGATGGGGGCTTCCCTGGGCGCTGGTCTGGGATCTCCTTTTGCTGGCGGTTTATTACGGGGGGATGCTGGGGATGTATCTTTATCTTATGCCGGAGGAAGAAGCCCTGCGGCTGGCCGGGTTTGAGCGCTACGCCTGCAGCGGGATGACCTTGTATGCCGGGATCCTGCTGCTGCAGGCAGTGGCGGATCTGGAAGGCTCCTTTACGGTGGACATCGACCTGCGGGGGGCCTACCGGGCGTACGCCTCCCCGGCGTCCAAGCGCCGGTATCAGTACGCAGTGCTGGGGACCTTCCTGCTGGGGATCAATTTCCTGTATTCCGAGTATAACGGGCTGATCGCCATCCGGTATCAGTATGAAGAGTCCCTGCCGGGGAGGGCGGAAGCGCTGGCAGGAGACCGGTGGTATGAAGGAGGAAGGACAGATCCGGCCAGGTATCTTATCGTTGCCTCCGATGAAGAAGGGCAGGTTTCCAGCGGGGAAGTGAGATATGTGTTCCGGTATTTCCTGTGGGCGGAAGAAGTGGATGTGACCACAGATCCGGCGGCAGAAGTGGAGGCGGGGAGAGAGTACGATCATATATTGGATATAAAGTTGGGGACGTGGTATTTTTGAAAATACCACGTCCCAGATTGAAAAAACCCTGTCCCCAATTAATGTCCGCAGGAATGTTCCCCGCATCCATGGTTCCCGCAAGAATGCTCATGATCTCCGTGATGATGCTCGCCGTGGTGATTGCAGGTGGTATCCGGGTCAAAGTTAAGGGTTCCCTGAAGAAGTGTTTCTACCGCCTGATCAGCAGAACCGGAGACGCCGGGGTAGAGCTGAATGCCTGCTTCGGAAAGGGCTGTGCGCGCGCCGCCGCCGATGCCGCCGCAGATCAGGGTGTCAACACCGTGTTCCGCCAGAAATCCTGCCAGTGTGCCGTGGCCGCTTCCGTTGGTATCCACGATCGTGGAGCCTGCGATCTTCTGATCTTCGATGGTATAGATCTTAAACTGTTCTGTGTGTCCGAAATGCTGGAATACGTCTCCGTTTTCGTAAGTTACTGCAATTTTCATATTTTTTACCTCCTGATAAAAATTTTCCCGATATTGTCTGTGCCGATGACAGCCGCTGCAACGGCTGTTTTTTCCTGTACCGTCGCAGAGACGGTAGTCTCCGCCTTCAATCTTCAGAGGCCGGCCGTCCACCAGGACCAAAGCGATCTTCTGCCGGGCAGAAGCGTAGATCTGCTGGACAGTGGTCCGTGCCACCCCCATGTAAGCGCTGCATTCCTCCTGAGAAGCACCTTCCTTGTCGATCAGCCGGATCGTTTCATATTCGTCAACAGTCAAAATCACCGGATTGTGGGTGAAGCTGTCTGAAACAGGCGAAAATTCGCATATGCGGGGCAGAAAACAGACCCTTCTGCATTTTCGTGGTCTTGGCAAGAAAATCACCTCCAGATTCAAAAAAGGGACAGGGTATTTTCAATCTGGGACGTGGTATTTTTAAAAATACCACGTCCCCAATTGAAAGTTTAATCCCATTTATGACATATGTCAATAATAAAAATTTGTCCAACAAATCTGCGGACAACGTGATACAATAGAGACCGTGGGAAATTTACATAAGAGAAATATGGACATCAAGAGGAAAGAGAGGAAGAACGAGAATGGAGCGAAGACAGGGGGCAGGCCATCTGGCAGCTATATTTACGGTGGTGGTGTGGGGGATCACTTTTATCTCTACGAAGATTCTGCTGGCAGATTTTGAGCCGGTGGAGATTTTGCTGCTCCGGTTTGTACTTGGCTTTGGGGCGCTGCTGCTGGTTTATCCTCATCGGATGCGGGGAACGGATCGGCGTCAGGAGCTTACTTTCGCCGCGGCGGGGCTTTGCGGCGTCTGTCTTTATTATCTTCTGGAAAATATCGCGCTTACCTATACCCTTGCCTCCAATGTGGGGGTGATCGTCTCGGTATCGCCGTTTTTCACAGCGCTTTTCACCCGCTTTTTTGGAGATAAGGAACCGTTGAGAGGCCGCTTTTTCGTGGGTTTTGCGGCGGCGATGGCAGGAATCGGGCTGATCAGCTTCTGGGGATCGCCGGTGCAGGTCAATCCGGTGGGCGATCTTTTATCGCTGGGAGCGGCGGTGATGTGGGGATGTTATTCCGTATTGACGCGCAAGATCAGCGGTTTTGGTTACACTACCGTTCAGACGACCAGGCGGGTATTTGCTTATGGGATCGCATTTATGCTGCCTACCCTTCTCTTCCTGGATTTCCGGGTTGATGTTGCCCGGTTTTCAGAGCCGGAAAATGTGCTGAATATTCTGTTCCTGGGCGTAGGGGCCTCCGCGATCTGCTTTGTGACATGGAATTTTGCCGTGAAAGTTCTGGGGGCGGTTAAGACAAGCGTATACATCTATCTGATCCCTGTGGTCACAGTGATCACTTCTGTACTGGTGCTTCATGAGAAGATCTCCGGGCCGGGATGGGCAGGAATCCTGCTTACACTGGCAGGACTTGCTCTCTCGGAATACCGGGGGAAATCCTAAAAAGGGACAGGGTATTTTCAATCTGGGACGTGGTATTTTTAAAAATACCACGTCCCCAATTAAATTTTTTTAAGGATATTGTCTACGAATACGCGGGCGTGCTCTTCATCCAGGCTGTCGGGATGGGGCAGCGCCTGGTCGAAATTGCGGATGAAATAATCCATCTGTTTCGCGTTTTCTTCATTGCGCATGGCCTCGTATTTCTGCCGCACCTTCTGGGGCATCCGGCCCTGGCAGATAAAGGCGCCCAGATACTGGTTGTCGCTCTCGATCCAGGCGCTGACGCTCTGTTCGATCCGCTTATAGTATTCCGGGGAATCGCCCATGCCGCAGGTGCCAAAAAGGGCGATGGCCTTGCCACTTAAGTCTCCCAGGAAATCGCTGACCCTGAGGCTGCAGGTGCCCCGGTGGACGCAGAAGCCGATGAAATAAACCCGGGCCTCGGGAATGGTCTTGTCTGTATTGATGTCGATCAGGTCCTTGGAATTGCCAGGGAGCCGGGAGAAGATGGCTGCCGCGATCTTCTTGGTATTGCCGGATTCGCTGTCGTAGAGTACCAGATATTCTAACATAGATGGAACCTCCTCAATGAAAGATTTCTATATGTATCTTCCCCCGTAGGGGTTGCCGCAGCACAGTCCGCCGCCGCAGCACAGGTTGCAGACGATGTTGGCGATGCAAAGCTTCATGCACCAGCTGCTCCCACCGTAAAATGTGGTCTGATAGGGGCCCTGGCGCTGCTCATACCACATGCCGCCGCTCTCCAGCTGGCGGACCAGCATCTGATACTGCAGGTTGCCGGGATCCCGGCGCAGCGCCTCCTGGGCGTACTGCAACGCGATCACGTTGTTGCCCACCCCGGAATTTGCCGCGGCGCTGTAGAAATACCACTGGGCGTTTCGGGTCTTGATGCCGTTCAGGAGATTTAAGGCCTCCTGATAGTGGCCGCTGTTGATGAAGTTGGCCGCGGCCTGCATATGAAGCTCATCTTCCGTCTGGGCGGAACTGCCGCCGCTCTGGCGGTACTGTCCGGCGAAACCACGGAAGGGACCGTAATCCCCGAAGGGGCCGTAATCGTAACCGGAGCCGCCTCCGCCTCCGGAAGAGCCGTACTCCCGCTCATGCATGATCTGCTGGTAGGCCTGCTGGACCTCCTTGAAGCGGGCTTCCGCCTGGTCTTTGTTGGGATTGTTGATATTGGCATCCGGGTGATATTTGCGGCTTAAGTTCCGGTAGGCTTTCTTGACCTCGTCGTCGGAAGCGCTTGGGGACACCCCCAGGATGCGATATGGATCAGTCATGATTCATGTCTCCTGTATCAGATTTCTGCAAAGATTTTTCTTTTTGTTCCTGCCGTCTGGCCGTGACCGCTGTATAGCGGCACCATACCCCGGAATACAGGATGTTGCGCAGGATGTCGGCGTGAAGAAGGATGGGAAGGGTCTCGAACTTGCGGGAACACTCGGCCATCATCAGGGTCAGAAGCTTCCTGCAGTCTTCCGCGAAGCCGGGATTTTCCTGGAAAGCTTTCTTCAGCGGATTATAGCTTCCGGTCTTTAGATCCTCTTCCACATCCTCGTAGGCGTCCATGAGGTAAATGAATTTCCCCAGGAAAAATCCCATCTTCCAGAGGGAATCCGCCCACTCGTCTTTGCGATATGTAAATAATTCTGCCATAATCTCCCCGAATAGTCCAGCCATTCTGTCCAGGCTTTCCTCCCTGGCGCGCTCCAGGGCGGTAAGCTTGTCCAGGTTGGAGGCGATGCACCTTGCCTTGGCGGGATACATCTTCTGGATCTCCCGTACTTTGGGGCGAAGGGCCCGGGCCGCGGCCAGGCTCTTTTTCTTCTTCTCGTCCTTCCAGTCGTCCATCAGCTTGTAATAAGTAAGAAGAAGGTTCACTGCCGCCGCGTAGTCGGTAAATTCATTGGTCCTGGCGGTATGCTTCTCCAGGGGGTGGGCGATGCAGTTTACCGTCTCCACCCGGGTCTCCGGCTCGTAGAGGCCGGTGAGCAGAAGGATGAGAAATGTCATGTCGTAGGACAGGGTCATCTGTCCCCGCCGTCCGTAGCGCTCCTTCAGCCGCTTGCACAGGCCGCAGTAGTAGGAGTGATAGACGTCAAAATCTTTGAATTTCATCTCTGCCTTGTTGATGGCGATATATCCAAACATGGTGATCAGACTCCCTGCTAACTGTTTTTGATAAACCGGGTATTACATTTGGGACAACGGATCTCAATGCGCCCCTTCCCTCTGGGGACGCGGATCTTCTGCTTACAGGTGGGGCATTTGTAAATGTGGTGGGTCTTCCGCTGGGCCAGCAGGTTTTTCTGCCGGGCGAAAAAGCAGCGCAGCTTATATGTCCTGGCCAGAAAGGCCTGATTTTCCGCGGAGCGTTTATAGATATTCCGGGAAAACATACGGAAATAGGCATAGATGATCCCTGCCCAGGCCAGAAGGGGGAAGATCGCGTTTTCAAAAAAGAAACTCAGCACAAAGGCCAGGATCGCCGCGCCCACAACGGACCGTCCCAGGTGATCCATCCCGTATCTTCCCTGCATGAACCGCATAAATTTTTCTCTCAAAACAAATCCCTCCTGTTTGAAAATACCGACAGAGCCAGCCCGCAGGCCTCTGCCGGTGTGGTTATAAAACTTATGATAGCCCTCTGGAAGATAAAGTCAATAAACTGCCGATTAAAAATCTATAAAATAATTACCGGATGGATTCCGATAAAAGACTGGTTCCGGGGCGGCCGGTCTGTTATAATGGAAGGCAGTGAAAGAGGGAATATGGAGGTGACCGATATGCAGGAACTGACAAAACTCATCCGGGAGGATATGAAGCCGGCCCTTGGGGTGACCGAGCCTGGAGCCATTGCCTTTGCGGTGGCCACGGCCAGAGAACATCTGGAGCGGCCGGAGGAGATAGAGACCATCGAGGTGGCGCTGAATTCTGGAATGTATAAGAATGCCTTTACCTGCGGCATTCCCAATTCAAGCCGTTACGGCAACCTCTACGCCGCAGCCCTTGGAGCGGTGGCGGCGAAGGCGGAGAAAGGCCTGGAATCCCTGGCGGACATTACGCCGGAGGATGATGAGAAGGCAGCCAGACTGGTGGAAGAAGGCAGGGTGAAAGCCTGGATGAGCCAGGTGGACTCCCGCATTTCCATTGACGCTACCGTGAAGACAGCCACAGAGACCTGCACGGTAGAGATCCGGGACAGCCATACCCACATCGTAAGGATCTGTAAGGACGGGAAAGACATTTTCCGGGAAGAGCAGGCGGCAGAAGAGACAGAAGGCGGGCAGGAGAAGGAAGAGATCCCTGTGATCCACCGCTACTCCTTCCATGAGATCCTGGAGTATGTAAGAAATGTGCCGGAGCCGGAGATCAGCTTTGTCCGGGAGGCATTTTCCATGAATATGGATCTTCTGGAAGAAGGGATCCACTCTGGGCGCGCTGTGATCGCGGAACAGCTTCTGCGGGAAAATGACCACCATATCATCTCCGAGGACGCCCGGAAAACGGCACAGCTTCTGTGCAACGGGGCCATCGAGGCCCGGGTGCTGGGGCTTGGCCGGCCGGCCATGAGCATTACCGGCAGCGGATCTCATGGGATCATCGCCACCATGCCTCTGTTTGCCTTTTATGAGGTAAACTATGAGGTGGTGGACGACGATCTTCTGCTGCGGGCCACGGCCCTCAGCTATCTGATCACCATGTATATCAAGGAGTACTCCGGGAAACTGTCCGCTTTCTGCGGCTGCGGCATCGCCGCCGGTACGGGAATGGCCTGCGGGCTTGCCTACATGCGGGGAGCAGGGGAGAAGGAGCTTGCCATGGTGATCCAGAATATGGCCAGCGGTATTACCGGCATGATCTGTGACGGCGGCAATCACGGCTGTGCCATGAAGGGGATCGTGGCGGTAGATGCGGCCTTCCGGTCCGTAGACCTTGCCATGGAGGGCGTCTGCATTGAGGAGATCCACGGCATCAACGGAAAAACGCCGGAAGACACCATGCGCAACATGGGACTGATCGCATCCCCGGGCATGGTGCAGACGGAGAAGACCATTGTGGAGATCATGGAGAATAAATAACAGAAAGCTGTGGAAAAACGCGGCGCGGGAGGAAAATGCAATTATGGCAGAGGCAAATAGAAAGAAAAGGCATCACAGAGGCAGGAGGCGGAAGCGAAAGGGCGGAGTCTTGTCGAATCTCATTCTGGCAGTTGCCGTTGTGGTGTTCTGCGTATCGGGGTTCCAGTTGATCCGGATCGGAAAAGGATACTTGGACGGCCGGAGCGAGTATGAAAAGGTGCGGGATGTGGCGCTGACCAATCCGGATGAGCAGGAAGGCTTCCGGGTGGATTTTGAGGAATTGATGAAGATCAATCCAGACACAGTGGGATGGATCCGTTTTTATCCGGAACCTTCCCAGATCAACTACCCTATCGTGCAGGGACAGGATAATGACGAGTATCTGCACCGGACCTTTTCTGCCAATGAAAATACTCTGGGGGCTATTTTCCTGAATGTGGACAACAAGGCGGATTTCTCTGACCGGAACTCCATTCTCTACGGGCATCGGATGAAGGACGGCTCCATGTTCCGGCATCTGCAGGACTATGAGGAGAAGTCCTTCTGGGAGGAGAACCCCTATTTTTACATTTACACGCCGGACGGAAGAGAGATCACCTATCAGATCTATTCTTACGCGGTGGTGGAGTCTACATCAGACATTTATCTTACGTCCTTTGCGGACGACGGAGCGTATCAGGAGTTCCTGGATATGACAAAAGAAGCTTCCGCTTATGACACAGGCGTGGAGGTGACGACGGAGGATACTATCGTGACCTTATCTACCTGTACCAGCGCAAGCGACGATCACCGGATCATTGTGCAGGGCGTGAAGGAAAAGGAAGTTGTGCTGGAGGATTAAAAAGAGATGGCATATCAATATGAAGTTGGCGATATCGTGACTCTGAAGAAGCCCCATCCCTGCGGCAGCAAGGAGTGGGAGATCCTGCGGGTGGGAGCGGATTTCCGGCTCAAATGCACAGGCTGCGGACATCAGATCATGATCAGCCGGAAACTGGTGGAAAAAAACACCAGAGATTTGAAGAAAAAAGCTTGAAACAGGCCGCCTTTTATGGTATCATGTAAAACCGTGATACAATAAATCTGTGCAGAAAATGCGCGGAAATCCTTGCTCCCGCGGATAAGAGACGGGGGCCAAAAGACCAGAAGGAGGTGCAAAGGCGACATGAACAAATACGAATTAGCTGTTGTTGTCAGTGCAAAAATCGAAGATGACGAAAGAGCTCAGGTGATCGAGAAAGTAAAAGCGCTGGTTGAGCGTTTTGGAGGCCAGATCTCTGACGTCGATGAATGGGGTAAGAAAAAACTTGCTTACGAAATTCAGAAGATGAAAGAAGCCTACTACTATTTCATCCACTTCGAAGCTGAGAGCGATGTTCCAGACGAGATCGAGCAGAGAATCCGTATCATGGACAACGTGATCAGATATTTATGCGTTAGACAGGAAGCATAAGCGGGAAGAAGAGGTAAATTTATGAATAAAGTAATTTTGATGGGACGACTGACCAGAGACCCGGAAGTGAGATATTCTCAGGGAGACAATCCCCTGGCGATCGCAAGATACACGCTGGCTGTGGACCGCAGATTCAAGCGGGACGGCGAGGCTACCGCGGATTTTATCAACTGCGTGGCATTCGGAAGACAGGCAGAGCATGTGGAGCGGTATTACCGTCAGGGCCTGAAGGTGGTAGTCAGCGGCCGGATCCAGACCGGAAGCTACACCAACCGGGACGGTGTGAAGGTGTATACCACAGAGGTGGTTGTGGAGGAGCAGGAGTTTGCCGAGAGCAAATCCGCCAGCGATTCCCACGCCGGACAGTACCAGTCAGCGCCCGCGCCTGCTCCGGCGCCAGCGGCGGATGCCGGGGACGGGTTCATGAATATTCCAGATGGAATTGATGAAGAATTACCGTTTAATTAAGCATTAGACACTTTCATTAAAAGGAGGTAAGCAAAATGGCTTTTGATAAAGCGAATCGTCCGGAAGGCGGCTTCAAGAGAAGAGGCGGCGGACGCAGAAGAAAAAAAGTTTGCGTGTTCTGTGGAAAAGAGAACAACGAGATCGATTACAAAGATGTAGCAAAGCTGAGGAAGTATATCTCTGAGAGAGGAAAGATTCTTCCAAGGAGAATTACTGGAAACTGCGCAAAACATCAGAGAGCTCTGACGGTAGCGATCAAGAGAGCACGTCACATCGCTCTGATGCCGTATGTACAGGATTAATTGATTTAGTCAGATATGCGTGAATGAAGGAAAGCCTTTAAGTACCGGAAATCCGGTGCTTAAGGGCTTTTTTCTGTATCCGGGAAAGTCTTGCAGGTTCTTAAAAGATCTTGGGATTTCTTAAAGAAATGGTGTAAAGCAAAATAGGATGATCACTATATTCTTTATTAATAATAGAAACACCCTGATGGATCTGTAAAAGAAGAGATCTGTCCGGGCATTTTGGATTTAAGGATTTAAATTTTATAATGGCAGATCTGTGTCGCCTGGAATGTATTTGCAAATATCCTGAGTTTGATTTTCTTAGTGTTTCCCAGCATAGGAGTTGAGTAATATCGCAATGGTAAGGGGCACAGTAAATTTAAATACGAACAACAAGGTTAAAGAATGAAATGTTGGTGATATATTCTAACTATTTCGAAGTAAGTTTTATTATATCCATAACTAATAAAGCTATGTGTTTGCGCTCTTCTTCTGGCAATTGTTTTAAATTACGAGCTAGCTCAATGTATTCTAAATCAATTTCTGAATCATTTTCAAAAAATTCTTTTGGAGTAATGTGAAAATAATCGCAGATATAAAAGAAAACTGTTAAAGAGGGAAGCATCTGGTTGTTTTCTATTCGATTAATATAAGATTCACTTTGCCCAAGAGACAAACTCATTTCACGAGCAGATACGCCTTTTTCGAGTCTTAATTGAGCTAATCTTTCGCAAAAAAATGTTTCATACATATGAATCCTCCTATTATGCTATTGTAATACACAAACAAGGCTAAAATATGCATTATAAATATAGAAAAGTATTGACAATGGGTAGTTTAAATATATATAATTGATTAGAATATAAACTTAAAATATTTATAAATGTTTAGGAGAGGAGAAAGATGAAGAGAGTAAAGGCAGTTGCTATTATATGTGTATTGACATTGGCTTTGGGAACACATGTGAATGCAAAAGAAGTAGATAATCAAAGGTTATCAGAGTACAGCGGGTTATCGGTAGGTGGATATGACATTGTTTCTGGGGGAAAACTGACAGGAGAAATGCCACAAAATGTCAGTTACGATATGGAAACTAATGTATTGACGTTGAATAATTTCTATTTAGAAGATGATTCGGATGAGTTCAATGGAATTTCCGCTAGTGAAATGGGAGATGATTTTACTATTCGGCTTGAAGGGGAGAATACCTTGGATGTGCTTCAAACAAATTCTTATTACGGATTAATTGATAGCGGTTGGGGGAATTTGACAATTGAGGGTCCTGGTATTTTAAATTTATTTAATGTTTCATTTATAGGAATACAATGTATGGGTGACTTGACTATTGAAAACTGTACAATTAATATGACTGGAGATTCAATACAAGGCGAATATTTTTACGGAATTTCAGGTTCGACTTATGATGAAACAGAAACACTTATAAACGAATCGCAAATTAACATAAGCAATGTAATGGCCAGTGGATCACAAGCTGCAAATGCTGGGATTGATGTACAAGATGGCAACTTATCAGTACGAAATTCAAAAATTGATATTCAATTAGAAAATGGAAATATTTTTGGACTGGCAGCGGGACAAACTGATGAGTATGGTGGAAGATTGACAATAGATAATTCAACAGTTGAATGTATGACTAGCACAGATATTGGAAATAGATATAATCATAATATGTATTTTTATGAAATGGCAGATCCGGATAGTCTTTACTATTATGTTCAAGATGGGGACTCTTTTATACAGAAAACGTTTGATGAAGCATTTGAATTTGAAAAATATTTGGCTGGGCGATATGATTCTAATTATGGAAGTACTGTGATTTCTTCCATTCCCTTGGAGGAATATTGTTCTCATGAATGGGATGATGGAAAAGTTACAATTTCTCCCTCCTGCGAGAATACAGGAAAAAAAGAATATACATGTACCAAATGTAATGAAACTAAAATAGAAACAATTCCTGCATTAGGACATGAGTGGAAGGAATGGGAGATAGTTAAGGAAGCAACGTGTACAGAGGACGGAGTTCGTATAAGAACATGTAGTCGTTGCAATGATACAGATACAGAGTCTATACCTCAACTTGGCCATGACTTTGAAGTGAAAATAGTGAAAGAACCAACCTGTACTGAATCTGGTATTCAGGAAAAGGTATGTTCAAGATGTGGCTTTGCGATTGAAAATGAAAGTATTTCTGCAACAGGTCATGATTATGAATGGATAGTAGAAAAGGAAGCAACCTTTCATGATGACGGTTTGAAAAAAGGTACTTGTAATAAATGCGGAGATGTAATTACAGAAAGAATACCTAAGTTAAGTGAATCACATAAGCATGAGTTCAGCGGAAAAGAAGTGATTACAAAGCCGGCTACATGTACATCCGAAGGAAGTAAAAATATTTATTGTACTGAACCTGAATGTGGAGAATTTATTACAGAGGTAATTCCTATGACGGAGCATGCTTTGGGAGAATGGACAACTGTTAAAGATGCAACGTGTGCTGAAAACGGTTTAGAGGAAAAAAATTGTACGGTTTGTGGTAAAGTGATCGAAACAAGGATAACAGATAAGATTCCACATACTTATGAAGAATGGGAAATAACAACTGAGCCAACATGTACAGAGGCAGGAGTAGAAACATCGGAATGCACGGTTTGTGGAGAAGAAACTGTTAGAGGAATAAATCCTCTTGGACATAATTATGTAGAGTGGGAAGTGACGAAGGAAGCAACATGTACTGAAAATGGCGAAGAAAGTTCTGCATGTGTACGTTGTGGTGAAATTACTGCAAGAGTGATAGCGGCAGAAGGACATTCATTTGGTGAATGGGAAATTGTAAAAGAAGCAACATTGAATTCAGAAGGAGAACGGCAGGCAGTTTGTTCAAAATGTGGGGAAATCAAAATAGAAACGATTCCTAAGCTATCTGATTTACAATCATCTGCGTCTAATGGAAATGTTAAAGATGATGATACAATAGATAATAATATAGATTCTAGTACTCCACAAACTGGAGATCAGACATCCGTGCTTATTTATCTTATTTCATTATCTGTTACAGCAGCTATTGCTTTGATAGTTGTAATGAGGAAAATAAATAAAAAGAATATGTAAAAACTTCTTTTGTATTAGTAAAATTATAGAGGGTGTCACAAAATCATCAAATGATATGCTCCCTTCTAGGTCAATGTCATTAAGTTAAAACTTTTAAAAGAAAGAGAACTTCGTTATATCAAAGAAGATTCTCTTTCTTTTTGGGTATAGACATATAAAAATTCAAAAAAGCTTGACAGATTACTAAAAATTTGTGGCGAAGCCCCTTGATGTATAAATTTCAAGGAGGTGCTGCATGAAACCTGCAGATATTAAAAAATCTAGAGGAAGGAATAACAAAGAAGAATGGAGTAAAGCAACACTATATTTTTAAATACTAGAAATACCCTGGTGGATCTGTAAAAGAAAAGATCTGTCAGGGCATTTTTGATTTAAGAGTTAAGTTTTATAATGGCTGGTCTGCATCACTTGGAATATATCTGCAAATCTCCGGAATATCACAATCCAGAATACGGCAGAGATCATTCAGCGTTGTAGTATTCAACGGTTTGTTCTCAATATTAGAGAAATGAAATGGACAAAAGAACAACAGGAAAGATTTGAAAAGTTCATACTGGGCGATGATATGGACTTCTACGAGGAGTACACGATCCATCTGACGGATGAGGAACAGGAAAAATTCTTTGCGGAGAATCCGGAGTTTATGTCAGAATATCCCATCAGCCGTGACATGATATATCTGTTAAGGGATCCCATGTACAGAGGATTGATGAGAAAGATCAAGAAATATGAAACGGGAGTAGAATAAAAAGATTGCTCACAGCCTTCATTTTGTGCCATCGCGATGGGCTTTTTTGAGGCTCAAAGGAGACGGGCGATAGAAATATTGTCTCAATAAACTCAGGGTCCAGTTGGATGATCTGTTCAGCCGTTTGGATCATTGCGAGGATTTCAATCACAAGCCGGATATATGCAGGTATGGGAAGGCAGAGTTCCCAGCAAGAGTGCTGCCATGTGAAATGCAAATAACAGATTTTCTGTTTTGGTATTACCGAATCTGTTATAATCAAGCTGAAAGAAATGAGGTACATGTTAGTAGAAATTTGGCATGGATTTAAATTGAATATTTTGATATATAAAACTATAATGTAACCAACAAATGTGAATTTGAGGAGATCAATTTATGAACGGAGTAATCCTATATCAATCAAAATATGGTGCTACAAAAAGATACGCTGAATGGTTGTCTGAGGAAACCGGGTTTCAGTGTATAGAAACAAAAAAAGCTGATATTAATGAAATTATTGCATATGACGTTATTATTTTAGGCGGAGGAATATATGCTTCCGGTATTGCTGGTTTGTCTTTCCTAAAAAAGAATATCAATAAATTGGCGGACAAAAAAGTTATTGTGTTTTGTTGTGGTGCATCTCCATATGAAGAAAATGCATTTCTACAAATCAAAAAGCATAACATAAAAGATAATTTATCTGATATTCCAGTCTTTTACTGTCGTGGCGCATGGGATATGGACGCAATGTCTTTCAAAGATAGAACTTTGTGCAATTTGCTTAGAAAAGCCGTTGCAAAGAAAGATCCATCTGATTATGAAATATGGGAAAAGGCATTAATGGAAGCCGGGGATAACAACTGCGACTGGACTGACAAAAAGTACATTGAACCAATAATGGAATATATTAAGCGATAAACACCAGTTGAGAAGAGACTTTATGAAACGGGAATTGGGAATTGTCAGATGTGGCCTTGCATGCTGTTTATGCACAGAGACTCCAGATTGTGATGGATGTGGTTCAAACGGCTTCCCGGATAATGATTCTTGTGAGAACAAAAAATGTTCAATTGCAAAAGGGCTGACACATTGTTATGAGTGTGAAGAAGATTGCAGGAAGCAGAACTAGAAAATCAAATTGTCGAAGCGAAAAAGAAAGATATTGCGTTATATCAAAGCTGGGAAGAAAGCGTTGCTTTTGCAAAAAGGATATTGTCTGGAGATATTGATGCTTATAAGGTAAAGGGATTGGCTAAGCGATGTCTTTTGAAGTGGATTTAATCAAAAACTATAATAGGCATGAACAGCAATAAGATGTACATGCCTGTTTTTCTTGCAAAGCTGTTGAAAATCCAGTATCTTAAAAAGCGGAGAAAGGAGAATGCCTTATGCGACTGACCATGCTTGGAACTGGCAACGCCAATGTAACCGATTACTACAACACCTGTTTCCTGCTGACCAAAGAGACCCCGGAGGGGCCCGCCCATTTCCTGGTGGATGCCGGAGGCGGCAACCGGATCCTGAAGATCCTGAAGGATGTGGGGGTCCGGATGGAAGACATCCACGATCTGTTTGTGACCCATGAGCATGTGGATCACATCCTGGGAGTGATCTGGCTGGTCCGCATGATCGGACAGAAGATAAACCGGGGGGAATACCAGGGGGAACTGCATATTTACTGCCATAAAGAGTTGGCGGAGAAGATCCGGGCTATTGCTGAGATGACTATTCAGAAGAAGGTGTGCCGCAATTTTGGTGAGCGCATTATATTTGAAGTGGTGGAATCCGGGGAAACCCGCCAGATCCTGGGATGCCCGGTGACCTTTTTTGACATTGCCTCCACCAAGGCGAAGCAGTTTGGTTTCACCATGAGGCTGCCTGACGGGAAGAAACTGACCTGCGTGGGAGACGAGCCCTACCGGGAGGAAGAGCGTGCTTACGTGGAAGGGAGCGACTGGCTCCTGCATGAGGCCTTCTGCCTGTACAGTGAGGCGGAGCGGTTCAAGCCCTACGAGAAGCATCACAGTACTGTGAAGGAGGCCTGTGAGCTGGCAGAGAGCTTTGGGATCCCCAACCTGCTCCTGTACCATACCGAGGAGACCCATGGCAGAGAGAGGAAGAAGCTTTATGTAGAAGAGGGCCGGCAGTACTATCACGGGAACCTGTATGTGCCGGACGACCTGGAATTGTTTGAATTAACCAATTAAAAACTTCCGTCTGCCACGGCCTTGATGGAGGAGGCATACTCGGAAGGGGTCATGCCGGCTATTTTTTTGAACTGCCGGGAGAAGTAATGGATGGAGGTGTACCCCAGGGTCTCGGAGATCTGGGTGAAGTTCATCCGGCCGGTGCGGATCATCTCTTTGGCCGCGTTGATCTTCATGTGGGAAAAGTATTCGATCACGCCCAGGGAGGTCTTCTTCTGGAACAGTTTCTGGAGCTGGGAGCGGCCGATCAGGTTGTCCCGGCAGATCTGTTCGATGGTGACGTGGCTGCTTAAGTTGGCCTCCAGGTAGTCGGTTACACGGCGGAAGATCTCTGCGTCGCTTTTCTCCCGGGTGGACTTGGTGGAGGCGGTGTCGGAGGTGATCTCTCTGGGGGACAGAGAGGGCTGGAGGTACCGCCTGGTGAGATGGATCAGGAACTGTTCCAGATAGAGGCGGATCAGCTGCTCGCTGCCGAAGAGATCGGATTCCTTCTGAGGCATATTCTGGAGATAGGGGTCGTCCAGGCGGCAGGCGAAGCAGTGCCGGGCCTCCATGATGATGTTGGCCAGAAGGTTCCGCTCGGTGCTGTCGGCCTTGAACAGACGTTTCCGGAAGAATTCCATGGCTTCGCCGGGGCAGTCAAAAGAAATGACCACCAGATTGGGGGCGATGCCTTCCACCGCCTTTACATTGTGGAATTCTCCGGGCTCGTGGAAGAGGATCTCCCCTTTTTTGAGAACGGTGAAGACATCGCCGGCGGTGACGCCTACCTGGCCTTTGTCCACGAAGATAAATTCCCAGAAATCATGGCTTTCTCCCGCGAAGGAGAAGTTGCTCATATATTCAAAATAATGGATGCTATAGATCCGGTTAATTGAGATGGAATTTTTCAGATCCACACCGTGATACGCCATAAATCCGCCTCCCCGGGCTCTTGCGTTTTGGCCTGGCAAGAGCGCTGTTTCTCTGTTTTTCTTTCATTATATAAGAGGCGGAAGAAAAAAGCAAAAGAAAAGTGCGGATTGTGCAAATTAAGAAAAATATAAGACAAAGATTTTGAAACATGATTGTACTATAATTTAAGCAAATGTTGGGAGGAATGACAATGAACAAACCAGTATTAGTCATTATGGCAGCAGGAATGGGCAGCCGCTACGGCGGCCTGAAACAGATCGACCCGGTGGATGAGGAAGGCCACATTATCATGGATTTCTCCATGTACGACGCGAAGCAGGCCGGGTTTGAGAAGGTGATCTTCATCATCAAGAAAGAGAACGAGGCAGACTTTAAGGAAGCCATCGGCGACCGGATCGGCAAATATATGGATGTGTCTTATGCGTTCCAGGAGCTTGATAATCTTCCGGAAGGGTTCCAGGTGCCGGAAGGCCGGGTAAAACCCTGGGGAACCGCCCATGCGGTCTTAAGCTGTATCGACCAGATCGACGGACCCTTCGCGGTGATCAACGCGGATGATTACTACGGACAGGAAGCATTCCGTCTGATCTACGATTATCTGGCCACCCATCAGGACGACGACAAGTACCGCTACACCATGGTGGGGTATGAGCTTGGCAAGACGGTGACGGACAACGGCCATGTGGCCCGTGGCATCTGCGAGATGAACGAGGCGGGAGAGCTGGTGGCCATCAACGAGCGGACCTGGATCGAGAAGCGGGACGGGGGCATCGCATTTACGGAAGACGACGGAGAGACCTGGACCTTTGTTCCGGCGGACACCACCGTATCCATGAACCTGTGGGGATTCTCCAGAAGCATTCTGGAGGAGATCCGGGACGGGTTCCCGGCATTTCTTCAGGAAGGGCTTAAGACCAATCCTATGAAATGCGAGTATTTCCTGCCCTCAGTGGTAAGCCGTCTGCTGGGCGAGGAGAAAGCGACAGTGGCAGTGCTGAAATCTTCGGACAAATGGTACGGCGTTACCTACAAGGAAGACAAGCCTGTGGTGGTAGCTGCGCTGAAGGCGATGAAAGAAGCGGGTCTCTACCCGAAACATATCTGGGAGGAAGCGTAATGGCAGCAGTAACACAAAAGCAGAAGGATGAAGTGATCAGTAATTTTCGGTTTGAAGGGACCCTGCTTTCCCAGGAGCCCTATGGAAGCGGTCATATCAACGATACATTTCTGCTGGAATTTGAGATCGCGGAAATGGGAAGATTGAAGGTAATCCTGCAGCGGATGAACCGGGAAGTGTTTAAGAAGCCGGTGGAGCTGATGGAAAATGTGATGGGAGTGACCGCCTATCTGCGGGAGCGGATCATTGAAAATGGAGGCGACCCGGAGCGGGAGACCCTCAATGTGATCCCCACCAAAGAAGGGAAACCCTATTACCTGGATTCCTGCGGGGATTACTGGCGGTGCTACCGGTTTATCACCGACGCCACCAGTTATGACCAGGTGGAGAAGCCGGAGGACTTCTATGAGAGCGCGGTGTCCTTTGGAAACTTCCAGCGGCTGCTGGCAGGTTATCCGGCGGAGACTCTTCACGAGACCATCGAGGGCTTCCACGACACCAGGGCGCGGTTTGAAGTATTTAAGAAGGCTGTGGCGGACGATGTGATGGGAAGAGCCGATTCTGTCCGGAAAGAGATCCAGTTTGTCCTGGACCGGGAGGATGTGGCGGATTATTTCAGCGAACTGCTGGATAAGAAAGAACTTCCTCTTCGTGTTACCCACAATGATACCAAGCTGAACAACATCATGATCGACGATAAGACCGGCAAGGGGATCTGCGTGATCGACCTGGATACGGTTATGCCGGGACTTGCAATGAACGATTTTGGCGATTCCATCCGTTTTGGCGCCAGCACGGCGGCAGAGGACGAGCAGGATCTTACAAAGGTATCCTGCAGCATGGAACTGTTTGAGCTGTATACCAAAGGCTTTATCGAAGGCTGCGGCGGAAAGCTGACTGAGAAGGAGATCCGCCTTCTCCCCATGGGAGCCAAGGTGATGACCTTTGAGTGCGGGATGCGTTTCCTCACCGATTATCTTCAGGGAGACGTATACTTCAAGACCCACAGGGAAGGCCATAACCTGGACCGGTGCCGGACCCAGTTTAAGCTGGTGGAGGACATGGAGAAGAAGTGGCAGACCATGCAGGAGATCGTTGAAAAATATATGAATGTCTAGGAGGGAAATGACATGGCAAAGATCTTGATCACAGGAGGCGCGGGCTATATTGGAAGCCATACGGCGCTGGAACTTTTGAACCAGGGATATGAGGTTGTGGTTTACGACAATCTGTGCAATTCCTCTAAGGAGTCTCTCCATCGGGTGGAGGAACTGACCGGGAAATCCATCCGCTTCTATGAGGGAGATGTGCTGGACGCAGAGGCGCTGGAGGCCATGTTCCGGGCGGAGAATGTGGACGCTGTGATCCACTGTGCAGCCCTGAAGGCTGTGGGCGAATCCGTACAGAAGCCGCTGGAGTACTACCGCAACAACATCACCGGCACACTGACTTTGATGGACGTGATGGATAAGGTGGGCGTGAAGAATATCGTGTTCAGTTCTTCCGCAACCGTTTACGGAGATCCGGAGATCATCCCCATCACTGAGGAGTGCCCCAAGGGACAGTGTACCAATCCTTACGGGTGGACCAAATCCATGATGGAGCAGATCATGACGGACGTACAGAAGGCAAAGCCGGACTGGAACGTGATCCTTCTTCGTTACTTCAACCCGGTAGGGGCTCACAAGAGCGGACGGATCGGAGAGGATCCCAAGGGCATCCCCAACAACCTGATGCCCTACATTTCCCAGGTGGCAGTAGGAAAGCTTCCGAAACTGGGAGTTTTCGGCAACGACTACAACACTCACGACGGTACCGGCGTGCGGGATTATATCCATGTAGTGGACCTGGCCATCGGACATGTGAAGGCAGTAGACTATATCTTCACCAATCCGGGACTGGATGTGATCAATCTGGGAACCGGAACCGGATACTCGGTGCTGGATATGGTGAAGGCATTCTCCAAGGCCTGCGGCAAGGAGATCCCCTACGAGATCAAGCCGAGAAGAGCCGGAGATATCGATATGTGTTACGCGGATCCTGCCAAGGCAGAGCGGGTGCTTGGCTGGAAGGCAGAGCGTGGCCTGGACGAGATGTGCGAGGACGCCTGGAGATGGCAGTCCCAGAATCCCAACGGATACGAGGAGTAAAGCCCGGCCTTGGGCCGGATCAGGGCGGAAGTTGCCGCGGCGGCGGC
This sequence comes from Massilistercora timonensis, assembly GCF_048354975.1. Lineage (NCBI taxonomy): Bacteria > Bacillati > Bacillota > Clostridia > Eubacteriales > Massilistercora > Massilistercora timonensis. The sequence continues at coordinate 41,315 of NZ_DBGCJQ010000100.1, forward strand.
AATTTCCGTCTTTTATTTTCGGTGGGGAAGTGGTATAATACAAACGTATATCGTGAAAAATCCATCGTTTTTATTGGGAAGTTTCAGAGGATGTAACTATGGGAAAGAGGAAAAAGGAAAATAAAAGCATACGTCTGAAAGGACAGCTCAGGATGTATATGCAGTGGCCGGCGATCATGGCGGTCTTCCTGGTGCTGGTGAATATCTGGACGTATCGGATCGACCGGCGCGCAGGAACGGTAATGTTTATCTTCGTCCTGATCTATATCGTGATGACCGGGATCCTGTACCTGTACAGCAAGTCGCTGATCATGAAGGATCTGGTGGAATTCGCGGCTCAGTACGGCGTAGTGCAGAACACCCTTTTGAAAGAGCTGGCGGTGCCTTATGCCATCTTCCTGGAAGACGGGAAAGCGGTGTGGATGAACAGTCAGTTCGAGGAAGTGCTGGGAGGGAAACCCAAGCGGGACGTCTACATCAGCAAGTATATCCCGGAACTGAACAAGAGCATTTTCCCCAAAGAGGAAAACGATGTGGTCCACATGGACGTCTATTACGGCGTCAGGGAATATAAAGCAGAGCTTCGGAAGGTGTCTGTGAAGGGCTTCAGCGAGACGGAGCGGCTGATGGAGATGCCGGAGGAAGAAGAGTATTTCATCGCCGTATACCTTCAGGATGTGACGGAGCTGAACCGTTACATCAAGGAAAATGAGGAACAGCGGCTGGTAGCAGGCCTGATCTATATCGATAATTACGATGAAGTGATCAATAGCGTGGAGGAGGTGCGCCAGTCTCTTCTGGTGGCGCTGGTGGACCGTAAGATCAATCAGTACATCGCCCGGGCGGACGGCATCGTCAAGAAGATGGAGAACGATAAATATTTTATCGCCATCCAGAAGCAGCGCTTCAAGCAGCTGGAGGAAGACAAGTTCTCCCTCCTGGAAGAAGTCAAGTCTGTGAATATCGGGAATAACGTCCCGGTGACTTTAAGTATCGGACTGGGACTGAGCGCGGAGTCTTATTCCCAGAGTTATAACTACGCCCGGGTATCCATCGACCTGGCTCTTGCCAGAGGCGGCGACCAGGCGGTGATCAAGGATTCCCACGGGATCACGTATTTCGGCGGCAAGCGGGAGCAGACTTCCAGGAATACCCGTGTGAAGGCCCGTGTAAAGGCGGAGGCTCTGCGGGAGTTCCTGACGGTGAAGGACAAGATCTTCGTAATGGGGCATAAGTTAAGCGATGCGGATGCGCTGGGAGCCGCGGTAGGTATCTGCCGGGCGGCGGCGGCGCTGGAAAAAAGCGCCCATATCGTGCTGAATGAGGTGTCGGCGTCCTTGCGGCCCCTCTATAATCTGTATGTGGACAATCCGGACTATCCGGCGGACTTTTTCCTGACGCCTGCGGAAGCGGTAGGCCTGGCGGATGAAAACTCCATGGTAGTGGTGGTGGACACCAACCGGCCGATGATGACGGAGTGCGAGGAACTGCTCCACATCGCCAAGACTATCGTGGTGCTGGATCATCACCGGCAGAGCAGCGACAATATTGAGAATGCCCTGCTGTCTTACATTGAGCCGTACGCCTCTTCGTCCTGTGAAATGGTCTCAGAGATCCTGCAGTATATCGTGGACGACATCCGGATCCCCAATCTGGAGGCCAGCAGTCTCTACGCGGGGATCATGATCGATACCAACAATTTCGTGAACCGGACGGGAGTGCGGACCTTCGAGGCGGCTGCTTTCCTGCGCAGGCACGGGGCGGATATCACCCTGGTGCGCAAGATGTTCCGGGACGACATGGAAGCTTACCGGGCGAAAGCGGAGATCATCAGCAGCGCGGAAGTTTACCGGGAGCGTTTTGCCATCGCCACCGGCGTGGGGCTTGCCATTGAAAGCCCTACCATCGTAGGAGCCCAGGCAGCCAACGAGCTTCTGGACATCAACGCCATCAAGGCGTCCTTTGTCCTTACGGAATACAATGGAAGGATCTATATCAGCGCCCGTTCCATTGATGAGGTGAATGTGCAGATCATCATGGAGCGTCTGGGAGGCGGAGGCCATATGAACGCCTCGGGAGCACAGTTTGATTATACGGATATGGACCGCGCGGTGGCAGCTCTTAAGAGCGTCATTGACGAAATGGTCGAAGGAGGAGATATCTGATGAAAGTAATTTTGAAAGAGGATGTAAAGTCCCTGGGTAAGAAGGGGCAGATCGTAGAAGTCAGCGACGGATACGCAAGGAATTTTATCCTGAAGAAGGGAAAAGGGGTGGAGGCCACCTCCAAAAACCTGAATGATCTGAAGCTGCAGAAAGCCAATGAGGATAAGATCGCCCAGGAGAATTATGAGGCGGCCCAGGAGCTGGGCAAGAAGATCGAGGCCGGGCAGATCCAGGTGTCTATTAAGACCGGGGAAGGCGGCAAGGCCTTTGGCTCCGTCTCTTCCAAGGAGATTGCGGAGGAAGCCAAAAGCCAGCTGGGCCTGGATATTGATAAGAAGAAGATCCAGCTCAAGGAGACCATCAAGACGCTGGGAACCCATAACGTACCTGTCAAACTGCACCCCAAGGTGACCGTTGAGCTGAAGGTGGTTGTGACAGAGGAAGCGTAGGAGGAAAGAAACCGATGGAAGAAGCGCTCATCAAACGGGTCATGCCCCACAGCGTTGAAGCGGAGCAGTCGGTGGTCGGCGCCATGCTGATGGACAAAGACGCCATCCTGACGGCCTCCGAGCTGATCAGCGGCCAGGATTTCTATCAGAGCGCCTACGGGGTGATCTTCGATTCCATGGTGGAGCTTTTTAACGAGGGGCGTCCGGTGGATCTGGTAACCCTGCAGGACCGGCTGAAAGAGAAGGATGTGCCGCCGGAGATCAGCAGCCTGGAGTTCGTCCGGGATCTGGTGACGGCAGTGCCCACTTCCGCCAATGTGAAATATTACGCCGAGATCGTGGCGGACAAGTCCATGATGCGGCGGCTGATCAAGCTGAACGATGAACTGTCCAATATCTGCTACGCGGGGAATGAGCCTTTGCCTGCCATCCTGGAGAAGACGGAGAAGTCTGTCTTTGAACTGCTCCAGAAGCGGAATCTGGGAGAGTATACCCCCATCCGCCAGGTGGTGTTAAACGCCCTGGACCGGATCGAGCGGGCGGCGAAGAATAAAGGAAATGTGACGGGGGTCCCCACCGGGTTCAATGATCTGGATTATAAATTGTCAGGCCTGCAGCCCTCGGACCTGGTGCTGGTGGCGGCAAGACCGTCTATGGGCAAGACGGCGTTTGTCCTGAACATTGCCCAGTATGTGGCTTTTAAGAAGGAAAAGGGCGTGGCCATCTTCAGTCTGGAGATGTCCAAGGAGCAGCTGGTGAACCGTCTGTTCTCCCTGGAGTCCCAGGTGGATTCCCAGGCCATCCGTACCGGAAATCTTAAGGATTCTGACTGGGAGAAGCTGATCGAGGGGGCCGGGATCATCGGGAAGTCCAATCTGATCATTGACGATACCCCGGGAATCTCCGTGTCAGAGCTTCGCTCCAAGTGCAGAAAATACAAGCTGGAGCACGATATCCAGCTGGTGATCATCGATTACCTGCAGTTGATGACAGGAAGCGTGGGAAGGCATTCTGAGTCCCGGCAGCAGGAGATCTCTGAGATCTCCCGTTCCCTGAAGGCGCTGGCCCGGGAACTGAACGTGCCGGTGGTGGCCCTGTCCCAGTTGAGCCGGGCGGTGGAAGGAAGGCCGGACAAGCGGCCCATGCTCTCGGACCTGCGTGAATCTGGCGCCATTGAGCAGGACGCGGACGTGGTAATGTTTATCTACCGGGATGAATACTACAACAAAGACACGGAATACAAGAAGCAGGCGGAGATCATCATCGCCAAACAGAGAAACGGCCCGGTGGGGACCGTTCATCTTGCATGGCTTGCGGATTATACCAAGTTCGCCAACCTAAGTCGGCAGGAATAATCGCTTTAACTTTTCTACTGGACCGCTTTCGGCGGCAGATTTCCGGAAGGATTGCTGCTGCCGGATGAGCTGGTCCAGTTTTTTGAACTGTTCTTCTTCCTGGCGCTCCTTGGCGTCCAGCAGGAAGGACATCTCTTTGCTGAACATGGAGATGAGCACTTCATTGTTATTTTCCAGCATCCGTTTCAGGCGCAGCTGCTCCCTGGTCCTCTTAAGGTCCGGGATCAGCGCTTTCAGCTCTTCGAACGGAACGCCCTGTGCATGGAGTTCCTGAAGACATTCACAGAGCTTGGCGTCATCTTTGGTCTCCCGTTTCAGTTGTTCCAGTGTGTTTCCTGCATTTCCCATAGAAAAACCCCCTTATTCTTAACTTGTCCCCTTTCCAGGCAGATACAGCATAGCACGGGGAAGGGGCGAAAGATGTCGAAGGCAGTCGGGGGAAATGGAGAAATTTCTGCCCGGATCAGAGGGAAAACGACGCATTTTTATGATACAATAGGGATCAGTGACGGGAGGAAGAAGAGAATGAAGAGAAAATGGCTTCTCCTGGCGCTGGCCGTAGTTCTTATCCTGGAACTTGCGGCAGCGGCAGGGATCATCTATAAGACCAGATTACAGGGAGACGGCGAAGAAAAGGGAGGCGCAGTGGCAAAAGCGCATAGCGCCCTTGCGGAGACCCCATCCTCCGGGAGCGAAGAGGCATCGGAGGAGGAGAAAACAAAAGAGAGTGAGGAGTCCAGGCTGAATGGTTTCCTTGTGGCCATTGATCCGGGGCACCAGGGGCCTCATGTGGATATGAGCGCGAAAGAAGAGAACGGGCCGGGATCCGGGGAGATGAAGGCCAAAGCCACCGGCGGTACAACCGGAGCCTATACGGATCTTCCCGAATATCAGCTGAATCTGGATGTTGCCCTGAAGGTCCGGGATCTTCTGGAGGAGCGGGGCTATCAGGTGGTGATGGCGCGGGAGGACAATGACACCGCCATCAGCAACAAGGAGCGGGCTCAGCTTGCCAACGAGGCCGGGGCGGATGTGTGCGTGCGGATCCACGCCAACGGAAGTGAAGACCCGTCGGCCCAGGGGGCTCTTTGTCTTGTCATGTCCCGGGACAACCCTTATGTGGGAGAACTCTGCGAGGAGAGCAGCCGCCTGGCGGAATCGGTGCTTGCCGCCTACTGCGACGCGACAGGATTCGCAAACCAGGGGGTGGTGACCAACGACACCATGACGGGGCTTAACTGGAGCGAGATCCCGGTGATGATCCTGGAGATGGGATTTATGACCAATGAGCACGATGATACGAAGATGGCGGATGCAGACTTCCAGGATATCATGGCAGAGAGTATCGCAGATGGGATCGACGCCTATTTTGAACAGTAAAAAACAAAGGGGAACGCAGCAGTTGATGTGCGTTCCCCTTTATTTTTCTGTAAATACAGGAATCCCTGATGTGGATCTAAGTTATATGATTAACCCTCAGAGATCGCTCCTGTAGGACATACAGAAGCGCATGCGCCGCAGTCTACACAGGTATCCGCATCGATCTCGTAGTGATCTGCGCCCTGAGAGATAGCGCCTACTGGACATTCAGCCTCGCATGTTCCACAGCTTACACATTCATCGCTAATTACATGTGCCATTGGTATGTACCTCCTTTATTATTTTATCCATATCATAATACAAAAGGGCGAAATATACAAGGGACTTTAAAAGTGCACATGAAAAAAAACAGTAGAAAAATTTAAGATTTTTTTCAACAATTTTTCACCAAATTGGTGTATAGTAGTTCTTGGTTTTAGATACAGAAAGAATCGGAATTATCGGGAGTGTTTGCGTTATGAAGAAGAAATGGAGTCTGACGGCGCTGCTTTTGAGCCTGTCCCTGGTACTGGGAGCCTGCGCTCCCGCAAACAGCGGGACGGATAAGGAAGATACAGCGGGCGCCGGGGCAGAACAGGAAGAGACGGTGGACGAGGGCCCGGCGTACCAGGCCAGGCTGGATGTGATCGATCCGGCGGCCTACGGGAACGCCCAGGGACTTACCCTGGAGAAGGGATCCTACATCTCCATTATCGGGAAGAGCGATGGCGGCCAGTACTGGGACGCAGTGAAGGAAGGCGCCCTGCAGGCGGCGGAGGATATCAACAAGGAGCTGGGATATGAAGGGGATGATGAGATCAAAGTCACCTACAGCGGCCCGGCCAAGAGTGATGACGTGGACGAGCAGGTAAGCATCCTGGACGAAGAGCTGGACCGGTATCCGGTGGCGCTGGGGATCTCCATTGCCGATATGCAGGCCTGCGAGGTACAGTTCGACCTGGCGGCGGAAAGCGACATCCCGGTGGTGGCTTTTGACTCCGGCAGCGATTACCAGGGCCTGATGGCTACGGTTTCCACAGATAACGCTGAGGCGGCGGCCTATGCGGCGGGACAGATGGGAGAGCTTCTTGAGGGGAAAGGGCAGATCGCAGTCTTTGCCCCGGATTCCAAGTCCCAGTCGGTGCTGACAAGGGTGAACAGCTTTGTAAAGCAGCTGGAGAAGGACTATCCGGAGATCCAGGTAGTTTCTACCTATTACAGTGACCAGATGGAAGAGATGCAGGAGACGGTGGCGGAAGAGATCAAGGCCGGTACATATCAGAGAGGGGAAGAGGCGGAAGATCCCCAGGAAGTAACGGCAGAAGAGATCACGGAAGAAGACATCATGGATTACCTTTTTGCCAAATACCCGGACCTGAAGGGCTGCTATGGAGTCAGCGGGGAGTCGGTGGAGCTGATCCTGGAGACCCTGGACCGGCTGGAGAAAGAGGATGTGGCAGTGATGGGCTTCGACGCAGAGGAAGAAGAGGTAGCTGCCATGGAGGAAGGCAAGGTGGACGGCCTTGTGGTGCAGAATCCCTTCGGCATGGGGTACGCGGCGGTGATCGCGGCGGCCCGGGCGGCTTGCGACCTGAACAACGAGGCCTATGTCAATACCGGGTATGTGTGGATGACGCCGGACAACCTGGAGAGCGAAGAGATCCAGGACATGCTGTATTAAGAGATGCCGCAAGGCAATGAGAGAAGATGAGGAGGAAGGAACCATGAACAGAGAACAGGCACATGAGATTTTGATGAAATACATGGAGGGGGAGAATTACATCACCCACTCTTACGCGGTGGAAGCCATCATGCGGGGACTGGCCAAGCGGCTGGCGCCGGATGAGGTAGAGTACTGGGGGATCGTGGGACTGCTCCACGACCTGGATGAGGAGCAGTGCGACTGGGCCCACGACATGAGCGTCCACGGCCCCACATCCGTTGAGATCCTGAAGAAAGAGGGCATTGAGGACCAGGTGCTTTTTGACGCCATCTGCGCCCACAATCCCAAGAGCGGGATGAAGGCCAGGACCAAGCTGCAGTACGCCATCCTGGCGGCGGATCCCATGAGCGGCTTTGTGAAGGCGGTGGCCCAGATCTATCCGGACAAGAAGATCGCCAGCGTGAAGCACAAATCCGTGATGAAGCGGTTCAATGAGCTGCGGTTCGCCAAAGGGGCCAACCGGGATTATATGGAAGCCATTGAATTCACAGGCTTAAGCCTGGACGATCTGATCGACGTGGCCCTGGAGGAGATGGGAGCCATCGCGGACACCCTGGGATTGTAAAAAATGCCCGAAATCCCTTGACATCCTTGAAGAAACGTAATAAACTATTTGAGCGTGCAAAAAGATGCATCATCTTTTTTGTGCGCTCATTTCGCGGAAATGAATGCAACTTATTATTATTGTAGGAGGTGAAAGAGAATGCCAACATTTAACCAGTTAGTAAAGAAGGGACGTCAGACAGCAGTTAAGAAGTCTGGAGCTCCGGCACTTCAGAAAGGCTACAACTCTTTGAGAAAGAGAGCGACCGACGAGTCCGCTCCTCAGAAGAGAGGCGTATGTACCGCGGTTAAGACAGCAACTCCGAAGAAGCCTAACTCAGCGCTTCGTAAGATCGCCAGAGTTCGTCTTTCCAACGGAATCGAAGTGACAAGCTACATCCCGGGCGAAGGCCACAACCTTCAGGAGCACAGCGTTGTCCTGATCCGTGGAGGAAGAGTAAAGGACCTTCCGGGTACCAGATACCACATCGTTCGTGGAACTCTGGATACGGCAGGCGTTGCCAAGAGAAGACAGGCCCGTTCCAAGTACGGCGCCAAGAGACCAAAAGACGCTAAGAAGTAATCACGAACAGAACTATGATAAAGTAAGTTGCAGGATATATAGACCGTATGTCCTGTGCACTACACTGTATCATCAGAAAGACACATGTGAGTACCGATGAATTAATCATTATGTTTAAGGAGGGAAGGACCGTGCCACGTAAAGGACATACTCAGAAAAGAGACGTATTAGCGGATCCATTGTACAATAACAAAGTGGTTACCAAGCTTATCAACAACATCATGTTGGACGGTAAGAAGGGGATCGCTCAGAAGATTGTATACGGAGCGTTTGAAAGAGTCGCAGACAAGACCGGCAAGCCGGCGATCGAAGTATTTGAAGAGGCGATGAACAACATCATGCCCGTACTTGAGGTAAAGGCAAGACGAATCGGTGGAGCGACTTATCAGGTGCCGATCGAGGTTAGAGCCGACAGAAGACAGGCACTTGCACTTCGCTGGCTGACCAACTTCTCCCGCGCAAGAGGCGAGAAGACCATGGAGGAGAGACTGGCGAACGAGATCATGGATGCAGCCAACAACACTGGCGCAGCCGTGAAGAGAAAAGAAGATATGCACAAGATGGCTGAAGCAAATAAGGCATTTGCTCACTACAGATTCTAGGAGGCAACCATGGCTGGAAGAGAATATCCATTAGAGAGAACCAGAAATATTGGTATCATGGCTCATATCGATGCCGGCAAGACTACGCTGACAGAGCGTATTCTCTACTATACCGGCGTAAACTACAAGATCGGTGATACTCATGAAGGTACTGCGACAATGGACTGGATGGAGCAGGAGCAGGAGAGAGGTATCACGATCACTTCCGCTGCCACCACCTGTCACTGGACACTGGAAGAGAACGGCAAGCCGAAGCCGGATGCCCTGGAGCACAGGATCAATATCATTGATACTCCGGGACACGTGGACTTCACCGTAGAGGTTGAGCGTTCCCTGCGTGTACTGGACGGTGCGGTTGGCGTATTCTGCGCCAAGGGCGGTGTTGAGCCTCAGTCTGAAAATGTATGGCGTCAGGCAGACACATACAACGTTCCGAGAATGGCTTTCATCAACAAGATGGACATTCTTGGCGCCGATTTCTACAATGCCGTAGAGCAGATCCGTACCAGACTTGGAAAGAACGCGATCTGTCTGCAGCTGCCAATCGGCAAGGAAGATGATTTCAAGGGGATCATCGACCTGATGGAGATGCAGTCCTACATTTACAATGATGAGAAGGGCGACGACATCACCATCGGAGAGATTCCGGAGGACATGAAGGACGACGCAGAGCTCTACCGTACCGAGCTGGTAGAGAAGATCTGTGATCTGGACGACGATCTGATGATGGAGTACCTGGAAGGAAATGAGCCTTCCGTAGAAGATATGAAACGGGTGCTGAGAAAGGCTACCTGTGAGTGTAAGGCAATCCCGGTGTGCTGCGGTTCCGCATACAGGAACAAGGGTGTTCAGAAGCTTCTGGACGCGATCCTGGAGTACATGCCGGCGCCTACCGATATCCCGCCGATCGAAGGTGTGGATATGGATGGAAATGAGATCGTGAGACATTCTTCTGATGAAGAGCCGTTCTCCGCTCTCGTATTCAAGATCATGACTGACCCGTTCGTTGGTAAGCTGGCTTACTTCCGTGCTTACTCAGGAACAGTGAACTCCGGTTCCTACGTCCTGAACGCGACCAAGGGCAAGAAAGAGCGTGTGGGACGTATCCTGCAGATGCACGCCAATAAGAGACAGGAGCTTGACAAGGTATACTCCGGAGATATCGCGGCAGCGATCGGATTCAAGTTCTCCACCACAGGTGACACCATCTGTGACGAGCAGCATCCGGTAATCCTGGAGTCCATGGAGTTCCCGGAGCCGGTTATCGAGCTGGCCATCGAGCCAAAGACCAAGGCTTCCCAGGGCAAACTTGGAGAATCCCTTGCGAAACTGGCAGAAGAAGACCCAACCTTCCGCGCGCACACTGACCAGGAGACTGGACAGACCATTATCGCCGGAATGGGTGAGCTTCACCTGGAGATCATCGTAGACAGACTTCTGCGTGAGTTCAAGGTAGAAGCAAATGTAGGTGCTCCTCAGGTTGCGTACAAGGAAGCGTTTACAAAGGCTGTGGATGTGGACAGCAAGTACGCAAAACAGTCTGGTGGACGTGGACAGTACGGACACTGTAAAGTAAAATTCGAGCCCATGGATGTCAACGGGGAAGAGACCTTCAAGTTTGAGTCCACCGTAGTCGGCGGAGCGATCCCGAAGGAGTACATCCCGGCAGTAGGCGAGGGTATCGAAGAGGCTATGCAGTCCGGTATCCTGGGAGGATTCCCGGTTGTGGGCATCCACGCCAACGTATATGACGGATCCTACCATGAGGTAGACTCCAGTGAGATGGCATTCCATATCGCCGGATCCCTGGCGTTCAAGGACGCTATGAAGAAGGCGGCTCCGGTACTGCTTGAGCCTATCATGAAGGTTGAAGTTACCATGCCGGAAGAGTATATGGGCGACGTCATCGGCGATATCAACTCCCGTCGTGGACGGATCGAGGGTATGGATGACCTGGGCGGAGGCAAGATCGTTCGCGGATATGTGCCGTTGTCCGAGATGTTTGGTTACTCCACCGACCTTCGTTCCAGAACTCAGGGACGTGGAAACTACTCCATGTTCTTTGAGAAATACGAGCCCGTACCGAAATCCGTACAGGAAAAGGTATTATCCGGGAAAAATGAGTAATTAAATATGAAAAAGGCTTGAAAAACTGTATGATTTGAAATATAATCATTCTTAGCCGAGCAAAAACGTAAATATTTTTTATGAAAATGCCCTTGCAGGCGCTATTATAAGGAGGATATTCAAAATGGCAAAAGCTAAATTTGAAAGAACAAAACCGCATTGTAATATCGGTACCATCGGCCACGTTGA
>NZ_DBGCJQ010000101.1:0-54298 GCF_048354975.1 Massilistercora timonensis
TCCAAAAGTTTAGATTTTCTCAAAATGCTTATCTTTTGGTCTTTGGTTCGGAATAGTGTAGTGCTGGCGGTCTATCTATTGTTTTCGGTTGCTTGCTTCTTTACCGTACATGAGCATTAGATAAAATGAATGTAACACAAAACGACCTGACATGCAAGCCGCCTCTTTTCTCCTATCTCACAGAAAAAGCCCCGGAAACCATCATTTCCAGGGCTTATTAAGAAGGCGCAGACCGGATTTGAACCGGTGAATCAGGGTGTTGCAGACCCATGCCTTACCACTTGGCTACTGCGCCATATGACTCCAACGGGAATCGAACCCGTGTTACCGCCGTGAAAGGGCGATGTCTTAACCGCTTGACCATGGAGCCATAGCACGCCGCTCTCGGCGTGACCGTGGTTTATAATATCACACTCCCCGCCACTTTGCAACGGGTTTTTTGCTTTTTCCCGCATTTTTATCTCCATTGACAAGCGCTCCCGAATCCGCTATCTTGAAAGGAAGAACTTCAGGGAGGAGATTACATGAAAGCATTAGTTTTAGCGGAGAAACCTTCTGTCGCCCGGGACATCGCCCGGGTCCTTGGCTGCCACAGGAATCTTCCCGGCGCCATCGAAGGTTCCAGATATATCGTCACCTGGGCTCTGGGCCATCTGGTCACTCTTGCCGACCCGGAGGCTTATGACCCCAGATTCAAAGAATGGAAAATGGATTACCTTCCCATGGTACCGGCGAAATGGGAGCTGGTGGTGATCCGGCAGACCGCCAAACAGTACGGCCACGTCAAAGCCCAGCTCTTCCGCAAGGATGTGGACCAGATCATTATCGCCACTGACGCGGGAAGAGAAGGAGAACTGGTGGCCCGCTGGATCCTGGAGCGTTCCGGCTGCCATAAACCCATGAAACGGCTCTGGATCTCTTCCGTCACCGACAAGGCCATCCGGGAGGGATTCGCCCACTTAAGGGAGGGCCGCCAGTACGATCCCCTCTATCACGCGGCAAGGAGCCGGGCCGAGGCCGACTGGCTGGTAGGGATCAACGCCACCCGTGCCCTCACCTGCAAGTACAACGCCCAGCTTTCCTGCGGAAGAGTCCAGACCCCTACCCTGGCCATCATTGCCCGGCGGGAGGAAGAGATCCGCTCTTTCCGTCCCCAGGAATACTATGGCCTTACCTGCCTGGCCGGCGGCGTCACCTGGATCTGGCGGCAGAAGAAAGGCGGCAGCACCCGCACCTTCCAGAAGGCTCCCCTAACAGAGCTGGAGCAACGGCTAAAGGGCCAGTCTCTCACCGTCACAGACGTACAGAGATCTTCCAGGAAAACATTTTCCCCAGGGCTCTATGACCTGACAGAACTGCAGCGGGATGCCAATCTGCGGTTTGGCTTCTCTGCCAAGGAAACCCTGAACATCATGCAGCGGCTCTACGAACACCACAAGGTGCTTACCTACCCCCGGACCGACTCCCGGTACATCGGCGCCGATATTGTCCCCACTCTGAAAGAACGGCTGGCCGCCTGCAACATCGGACCCTACCGGAAATATATCCCGGCTCTTCTCAAGGCTCCCATCCGGAGCAGCAAAGCCTTTGTGGACGACAAGAAGGTCAGCGACCACCACGCCATCATCCCCACGGAAGAGTTCGTGCAGCTGGAGCACATGAGCAATGAAGAGCGGAAGATCTACGACCTGGTGGTGCGCCGCTTTATCAGCGTCCTGTATCCCGCCTGTGAATATGAAGAAACCTCCCTTACCGCCCAGGCTGCCGGCGAGACCTTCGCCGCCCGGGGGAAACGGATCCTTTCTTCCGGCTGGAAGGCCGTTTATGAAGACGGCCCGGCTTTGGAGGATGACGATACCGACAGTCAGAATCTTCCGCAGCTGAAAAACCAGGACCGCCTTCCCATCGACCGGGTGAATCTGACTTCCGGAAAGACAAAACCACCGGCCAGATTTACAGAAGCCACCCTTCTGTCCGCCATGGAAAACCCGGCCAGATACATGGAATCCAATGACGCGGCAGCCCGCAGGACCCTGGGGGAGACCGGCGGTCTGGGCACTGTGGCCACCCGGGCGGATATCATCGAGAAGCTGTTCCATTCCTTCCTGATCGAGAAAAAGGGCCAGGAGATCTTTGTCACCTCCAAGGGCAAGCAGCTCCTCTCCCTGGTGCCGGAGGATCTGAAGAAGCCGGAACTCACCGCCGACTGGGAGATGCGCCTTGCCCGGATCGCCAGAGGCGAGCACCAGGAAAAGCAATTTCTCCAGGACATTGAATCTTATACCAAAGACCTGATCCGGGAGATCAAGACTTCCGAAGGGACCTTCCGCCACGACAATCTCACCAATGCCAAATGCCCCCGCTGCGGGAAGCGACTGCTCTCTGTCAACGGCAAGAATGCCCGGCTCCTGGTATGCCAGGATCGGGAGTGCGGCTACCGGGAGACGGTTGCCCGCCTGAGCAACGCCCGCTGTCCCAACTGCCATAAGAAAATGGAACTGATCAAAAAAGGAGAGGAGGAGACCTTTGTCTGCTCCTGCGGATATAAAGAGAAACTCTCCGCTTTCAAGAAGCGAAGAGAAAAAGAAGGCGCCGGCGTCTCCAAAAAGGACGTCCAGCGCTACCTGAAAAACCAACAGACAGAGTCGGTGGGCAATTCCTTCGCCGCCGCTCTGTCTGGCATTAAGATTGATCCGGACGCTTAAAGATCTCAATGGTTCCGGTATCGTTCAGATGTTTCATAAGGGAAAGACCAATGGGGAAGCCAAAGAGTCCTACCACTCCCGCAAGCTGCACGCCGGCAAACATGCTGGCCAGCGTTACCACCGGGTGGAGGCCCAGCTGGCTTCCTACAATTTTCGGCTCAATGATGTTCCGGATGATGGTGATCACCAGATACAGGACAAATAACTTCAGCGCCAGCGAATAGTCTCCCAGAAGAGCCGTGATCACTGCCCAGGGGATCATGATACCGCCGGTCCCCAGCACCGGGAGGATATCGAAGATAGCGATACAAAGCGCCAGGATCACCGCCGGCTCCACGCCGATAATGGTAAATCCAAGCAGCAGTTCGCAGAACGTAATGGACATGATCAGTCCGTAGGAACGGATACATACAAACAGCGTACCCACCATGTATTTCTTCACCTGCAGGAAGATCTCTTTCCCCTTCTCATCCAGCTGCCGCATACAGAAAGCCGTCAGCTTGTCAAAATCCATGGCGATAAAGAAGGTTGAGATCACCATCAGAAGCAGCTTCAAAAACAGCATAGGAAGGGAAGACGCAAAACTGGAGATGGCCTGCATACTCCACATGGACAGGCTGGACATCAGATCCCCCAGCATGGACAAAAGCTGGTTGCTCAGATAATTTACCGTCTCCAGAAGAGTGGGGTCCATCTTCATTACCGCCTGCTCCAGCTCCTGGAACAGCTGCGTCAGCACCGGCTGCACGTAGATCTGTACCAGGGAAGGCAGTTCCACCACCATCTGCGTCGCCCAGGAAAAGGTCTTGATACTCGCCAGCGCCACCAGCACACCCACCGTTCCATAGAACACCAGCACCATCAGCGCCGCCATCAGCTTCCGGGGCGCCTTCGTCTTCCTTGCCAGAAAGCAGGTGGGCTTCTGCAGGGCGTAGGCGATCAGAAGGCCCAGCACAAAAGGCGCAAGAAGCGGGAGCAGGAACCTTACAAAAAGGAATACCACTCCCAGGATGATCGCGAAATATAAAAAATTAATAATAAATTTTCTCTGTCTTTCCATAACGATTTCATTATAAAAAGAGACCTGGTGGGTGTCAATAGTTGGGGACGTGGTATTTTTAAAAATACCACGTCCCCTACAATTTAAGAACAATTAATTCAATTTGCTTTCTACTTCTTTCCCTTCCATCACTGCCTCAATATTCCTGCGGAAGAATTCATATCTGGTTTTATGGAATTTCAGGCCATCTGGCATTCCTGCCGTGTGCGGCGTCAGGATCACATTGGGAAGATCCCTCAATTCGCTCTCAACGGGCAGCGGCTCTTCCTCGAACACATCCAGACAGGCCCCGCCGATCTGTCCTGTCTTCAGAGCTTCGATCAGATCCTCCTGGCAGACAATGCCGCCCCTGGCAGTATTGACAAGAAGCGCTGTGTTTTTCATTTTCTCAAAGGTCTCCCGGGAAAACATATGCCTGGTCTCTTCGTTCAGGTATACATGTACGGTAATAATATCTGAAGTTTTCAACAATTCCTCCAGTGAAGACAGTGTTATATAATCCGCACATTCCTTCACAAAGGGATCGTATCCCAGCACATGGATCCCCATAGGATCGCAGTAAGCCGCCACCCGTCTTCCGATGGCTCCAAGGCCGATGATCCCGATAGTCCTGCCCTTCAGTTCCGCTCCATTATAATAGAGCAGTTTCTCGTCTCGCCGCTGTTTCATAAATGTGTCCAGGAAGGGCAAATTCTTATAATACCCCAGGATCATGGCAAAGGTATGTTCCGCCACCGCATCTGCGTTGACCCCCGCCGCATTGGCCGCCTTCACTCCATGCCGGGTGCAGGCTTCGATATCCACGTTATCGTAACCCGCCCCAGTCTGGACCAGTTTCAGCCGGGCCGCCCTGCCAAGGAGCTCTTCGTCAACTTTTATATGCTCCGGGATCAGGATATCTGTGTCCTGGATATGGTCCTTCTCCTCTCCCGGCCGGACTGCCGTCACTTCCCATTCCCGGGGAAACACTTCCCGGATCCGGGAAACTGTATCTTCTGTATAATAACCTACGATCAGTACCTTCATTTTCTACCTCTATTCCTTCCACTTGATCTTCTGCCAGGCTTCGATAAACACCCGCTTTATATTGGCGATCACCAGTTCTTCCGGCTCATCGCCAAATGGCCCTACCTCAAAAGAAACCAAGGGTTTCCGGGTTACTGACGTACGGTCAAAGAATCCTATTTCCCGTAAAGTCGTAAGAAACCGGGCCAGTTCTTCCACTCCCACTTCGGAATCCGGCACTCCAAAAGGCAGATGTTTATCACCAAAATAGGGTTTCTCCATATCCTTTACATAAGAATTCCCGATGTGAACATGACTCAGGTAATCCCTGGCCTGCCAAAGCGCCTTATGCGGATCCTCCCGCATCACAGGAAAATGACTCTGGTCCAGCAGGATCCCTACATTTTCATATTTCTCCTTTACCCTTCTCACAATGGCCACCGCCTCATTGGTGGGTCCCAGAAGATAATGCCGGTCATAATACCGGTCCCCGGTCTCCACGGAGACGGTCAGCACATATTCTTCTTGTTCTCCCGCTTCCACCGCATAAGCGCACAGCTCCGCCAGGGATTTCTCAAAAGCAGCCAACATGGCATCTTTTTCTTCTTCGCCGGTATATTTCCCGGTGACCACATGCATGATCCGTGCTTTTTCCTGATAACACTGGTCGATGAGCCGCTTTCCGGATTCCACGGAAGCTGCCCTCTTCTCTTCATCCAGGCTGCTTAAATCCATCCCCAGACGGCGAACCGCATCTCCTCCGTTAAACACCACCTGAGCGCCTGCCAGACGGGTGTAATCTCTTGTCATCTCCACGATCTCTTCCTCCGGTGTATAGGAAACTTCCACCGTGGTAAAAAAAGGATCTGTAAGGATCGTCATCAGCCCTTCAAAGAACCGATTCTTATCATCCGCGACCCCGGAAAACAGTTTCGGGAGTACGATCCCCACATCAATATAAGTCTCCCAGCTTTCCCTCATCTTCTGCGTTCCTCCTTATACGATGTATCCTTCTTCGATCAGCGCCGGCAGATCCCGGACACTCTCGATCACATGGGTATGCCAGTATTTCCCCCATGCCGTGATCGGCGTAGAGCCGGAGGTTACCCCGATCACCGCGCGGCAGCCGGCATTATATCCTTCCAGCATGTCCGCCGGAGTATCTCCTACTTTGATCACTGTGCGCACATTCTGGATATTCAACTCCTGCATTGCATGATACAGCATAAAAGGAGCCGGACGCCCTTTTCCTTCCGGCACCATGTCCAGATCTACCGCACAGTCTACCAGTCCGTCTCTTGTCCAGCCCAGGCATTCAAAGATCGCCTGGTTTACATCAGAGTGAAAGCCAGTATCTGTCGCCACCTTGATATCATTTTTATGGCACCACTCAAACACTTTGGAAGCCCCTTCGATCTCCTGGCAGTCATGCCGGTAATAATCGATCATGATCTCTACATAACAGTCGTAGATCTTTTTGGCCAGTTCATAGGTGTCTTCGAAGATATCTTCCTCAAATCCCCGGAAATCCATGATCCTTCCCTGATTCTTGGCGATCAGGAACTGATAGAGATGTATCTTGTTGGTTCCCATCAGATTGGCGATCTCATCAGGTGTTGCCTTTAAGTCATACTGTACTGCCGCCTTATAAAGACAGTCTCTTACCGCGTTATCGTCCTTTACCGTAGTTCCTGCCAGGTCGAAGACCGCAAGTTTGATCTGTTGATTCATTTTTTATGTCCTTCCTTCCATTACTAATGTTCGGATCATCGATGTTATGTCGGTGATCCCCAGACGCGCGCCGTCTTTCAGCGCAAGCCTTTGCCCCGGATCATAAGCCAGGAAAAATCCATTCATCTGCCTTACATGTTCCGGATCATATCCATGAAGCCCCCGCATATCATGATATTTTTCTTCAGACCGCCCCATAATGTCCTCGGAGCAAAGTCCCCTCTTCATCTCCAGGATGGCTCTGGGACTCCTTAATCGTCCGCGCGCCGCGCTTCTCTGATTCTGTGTACAAACACGCCCCTCACCGTCTTTGAGCCAGGATACCTTCCGGATCTTTCCGCTCTCTTCCATACAGCGGACCACCGCCTCATCAGTCTCCGCCGAAAGGTCGCTGAAAAACTGCATACACCCGCTCCCATCGGTGAGAAAGAGCATCCTGCCCTCCCGGATCTCCCGTTCAAACCCATGCTCCATCGCGTAAATATTGGGAAAGAAATTTTCTTCCTTATCCAACATTCCATGGTCCGAGAAAAAGAGCAGCTTCTCAATGCCACAGCTTTTTGCCGTGCGAAGCAACTCTTTTGCATAGGCGGTCATGTGGTCGCAGGCCAGCGCTGTGCGCTCTCCTTCCACACCGTAAATATGCGCCGCCCCGTCATATTCTTCAAAATGAGCCGCAATAAAATCTTTGTCTCCGGTTTCCATCTCCTGCTTCAAAAGCTTCAGAGCTCTCTGGTCCTTCTCGTAAGCTGCCTGGACACCTTCCGCCGCCTCATGGGTAGTCAGTTCCTCGCTGTAGTTCTCTCCCGGAAGTCCGTCTCCCAGCGGCCAGTTAATGCTGGCACACTTCAGACCTGCCGCCGCGAACTCATGGACCACCGTATCTTCCGGCATGATACGCCGGGCTTCCTCCACTGTCGGCCGGTAAAGAGAAATCTTTTCAAATCCCGGTCCTTCCATGACCAGATTTTCCATAATCCCATGTTCCTGCGGCGTTTTTCCGGTCAATATACTCACATGTGCAGGAACTGTGATAGACGGATATACGGTCCAAAGTTCCTGCACATGAATGTCAGAGCTGTGATATTTCCAGGCATTTTCAAAAACCTTCGCCGGCATCCCGTCCAGAGATACCAATACCACCTGATCTTTCATAGACTAGTTTCCATTCACCTCGTCCAGTGCCGCCTGGGCTGTTTCATAAGCCTCGTCCAGCGCTTCCTGGGCCGGAACATTTTCAATCTCCACCTGATCGCAGGCGATCGTCAGTGCATCATAGATCTTGCCGCCCGTGGGATCTTCCGGCAGGATAGAGGCGTGGGTAGACTGAGTAAAGGGTACCAGCGCCTGAGGATTCTCTTCGGTGTAAGCCTTGAACTCTTCTACCTCCTGAGTAGAGAGACGAACTGCTACATATCCAGTTTCCATGGACCATTTTGCCTGATTCTCCGGTGTGGTCATAAACTTCATAAACTCATAAACGCCCTGTTTCTCTTCATCGGTAGAACCTTCCAACATAACGTTCTGAAGCACTTCCGCTGTCGGATAGGACGGATTCTCGCCCCAGCCCGGCTGCTCAAGCGCCGCCACGATACTGAAGTCCAGATCCGCCTGGTCTCCGGAAGAACCGGTATATCCGCCGGCCTTATCCTGCAGCACATCATCAATGGTGTTGTACCAGTACTCCCATCCCTGTCCGCCGGAGTGGATCTTCATGATCTGATCATCGTGGATCCATTTACGGAAGCTTTCCCATACTTCCACCCACTCCTGGGAATTGATCATAACCTCTGTTCCGTCTTCATTCAAAAGGGTCCCGCCGTTACTGAACACCGCGTCTACCAGGTTTTTATAACCCCACATGGGCTCCCAGCCAACCATGCTTCCGCCTGTGGTGTCGTAGATCTTCTGGGCAGCCGCCTCCAGATCCTGCCAGGTCTTGATGGACGCCGGGTCAACTCCAGCCTCCTCAAAGGCCTTGATATTGTAGTACAGCACCTGAGTGGTCCCGTATGCCGGGAAGGCAAAAAGCTTGCCGTCCTCGTCAACGCCCTGATCATAGAACACGTCCATGTAATCTTCCCTGTCAAAATCCTCATCTTTTTCTACATAAGGATTAATGTCTGCGATCAGGTTCTTGTCAGACAGGTTTCGCGCCTTATCCACGTCGATCAGGGCTACATCCGGAGCATTATCCCCGGCGATTCCTGCCTGCAGCTTTTCATAAGTCTCTGTATAATCTGCCTGCGTGGTCCCCACGATCTCATATTCGTCCTGGGAAGCATTAAACTCTTCGATCATCTCTCCCAACACATTGACCGCTGTCTTACCGCCAGAATACCAATATTCGATCTGGATCTTTCCGTCCTCTGTTGTGGTAGTCTCGGCCTCATCCGATCCGCCGCAGCCTGCCAGCAGGGACAACGCCATAACTCCGATGAGTCCGCAGGAAATCAGTCTTTTAAATTTCATATCTTTTTTACTCCTTTCATCTCTTTTCATACATACTTGCTTTTTGTCTTGTCTTTCGTCTGCGCTTTTTATCTTACATACGGTTTATCAAATAATCTTCAAGGCATTTTTAAAATTCTGTAAAGCTAAAACCTGCTTCTTTTCAGGTGGAGCGCTGCTCCGTTTCCCGGCTTATATGAACTTTTCCCGCGACTTGCGGATATTTTCCCGGAACCGCTTCTCATCGCTCCGGATCAGCCCCTCACACAAAAGATCTACCAGTCCGATCTGCGCGATCCTGGACGCCGCCTTTTCCCCGCCTTCAAAGGAAACAGACGGCGTGACAAAAACATGGTCGCAGCAGCGGGCCACCGGACCGTCTTTCCTTCCCAGTATCCCTATTATCCTGGCTCCGGCTGATCTGGCCGTCTGGACTGCTTCCACGATCACTCTTGTGACGGCGGACTGAGAGATGACGATGACTACGCTCTGTTCATTCAGATACTCTGCGCTTACCTTCTGCAGGAACAGATCCGTATAAATCCTGCCGGGAATCCCCATATGCAGAAGTCGGCACGCCAGTTCTCCCGCCACAAAGGCCGATCTCTCCACCCCGTAAATATCTACAGACCCGGCTCTTCCCAGCAGCCGGATCACCTCTCGAAACGTTTCTCTGTCAATTCCTTCCGCCATTTCCCGCAGCAACTCCACATCCTGCCTGAGGCTGTCTGTCGGGATCGCTCCACGCATCTTCTCTTCCTTCCGGATCAGCGTCCCCTCTCCCCACTGTTTGAGCACCTCATCGCGGAACTGTTTCCAACTCTCATACCCCAGCCGATGTACCAGCCGTACTACCGTCGGCTGTCCGATCCCTGCGCCCGCCGCACACTGACGAAGCGTCATGGTCTCAATCTGTTCTTCCTGTTCCAGCAGATATCTGGCCGCCTTCTTCTCCTGACGGGGAAGATTGGCTAATTCCATCTGCAGATCTGTTTTCCATCCCTTTTCCATTCTGTAGCATTGCTCCGTTTCCTGTAAGATTTGTTTTCCATAAGCCGGGCTTTTGCGCGCAACTCCTGGAATTTTCCTCGCGCCGTCAGCCACCGGACTCCTTTTTCTTAATCTGGTCTTTACATTTCTTTACTTTTTCTTTTCCATCGGCGCAAAAAGCAAGAAGACTGAACCCAGTTCCCCGTGTTCAGCCTCCCGTTTTCCTTCGCTCCCCTCTCTAGACCCGCTTCCGTGTATAGGCGTCAAAAACATGTACCTTATCCATACGGAAAGAAAAATTCACATCGTCTCCTCTTTTGACCGTACTGTCCGCAGGAACCCTGACCGCCACGTCCTTCTTCCCGTAAGCCAGATACAGATACCGGGTAGCTCCCAGATTCTCACTGACCCGCACGCTGCTGGCAATCCCGTCCGGATCCAGGACCATGTCCTCCGGGCGCACGCCCACGATCACTTCCTCCCCGATACGGTTTTTCTCTTCCATCCGTTTTGCCGTCTCTGCTGTAACGGGAAATATCCGGTCGTCGATCTTCAGACACACCTGCCCTGCCTCATCCACCATACATTTCCCATGGAAGAAGTTCATCTGGGGCATCCCAATGAATCCTGCCACAAATGTATTGGCCGGCTCATCATAAAGTTCCCTCGGCGACGCCACCTGCTGGATCTCCCCCTCCTTGAGTACCACGATCTTGGTCCCCAGCGTCATGGCTTCTGTCTGGTCATGAGTCACATAGATGAAGGTAGAATCCAGCTGCCGGTACAGCTTCAGGATCTCAGCCCGCATCTGGGTCCTTAACTTGGCATCCAGGTTGGACAGCGGCTCATCCATCAGGAACACTCTGGGCTTACGGATAATGGCACGTCCAATCGCCACCCGCTGTTTCTGCCCGCCGGACAATTCCCCCGGCTTGCGGTCCAGCACTTCTGTAAGATCCAGGATCTTCGCCACCTCCTCTGCCTTCCTGCGGCGCTCCTTCTTCGGTACCTTGCGGATCTTCAGGCTGTAAGCCATATTTTCCCACACGGACATATGAGGATACAGGGCGTAATTCTGGAACACCATGGCCATATCCCGGTCGCAGGGCTGTACTTTGTTGATCACTTTACCGTCCATACAAAGTTCGCCCTGGGACACCTCTTCCAGCCCCGCGATCATCCGCAGCGTGGTGGATTTCCCGCAGCCGGAGGGACCGACAAAGATAACAAATTCCTTTTCCTCAATCTCAAGATTAAAATCTTTCACCGCCTGAAATCCATTTTCATATTCTTTATATACATGCTTTAACTGTATTTCGTTCACTGATGCGCCCTCCTTCTCCTAGCCCTTCATGCCGGTATCTCCGCCGATTCCGCTGATAAACCATTTCTGGGTAAAGGCAAAAAGGATCAAAAGCGGCAGCACGATCAACGTGCTTCCTGCCATAACCAGCGCCCATTCTGTTCCGTAAGCTCCACCCTCAATGAAAAATTTCCGAAGTCCCTGGGATACCATCATCTTGGAATCGGAGTCCGTGATCAGGGATGGCCACATGTAATTGTTGTAACAACTGATAAAATTCATCAGACCAAAGGTGATAAATGACGATTTTGTGATCGGGCATACTACTTTCCACAAGATCTTCCAGTGGCTTCCGCCATCGATCCTGGCCGCCTCCACCAGACCTTTTGGCACCTGCATGAACGCCTGGCGCAGCAGGAAAATCCCGAAAATGCTGACGCAGTTGGAGATGATCAGACCGGTAAATGTATCCAGAAGCTTCATATCCGACAGAATAATATAACTGGGAATGTAAGTAGCCGCCGTGGGCACCATATAAGTACACATAATGATCCCGAACAAGACGCCCCTCCCCTTAAAAGCGAGAAATACGATGGCATACGCGATCATGGCGCCGGTAATGATCTGGATCAGAAGAGTAAAAACCGAGATATACAAACTGTTCCCCACATAGCGCATCAGCGGCGAATCGGTAAACACACTGACAAAATTCTGCCACTGAAAAGTCTCCGGGAAAAAGCTGCTCACATCCATGATCTCTTGTTTGGTTTTCAACGCACTGATGATCATCCAGATAAAGGGGAAGATGGTGAACACACTGAAGATAATAAGTATAACGGCTTTTCCTCCCATTCTGATTCCTTTTCCAATACTCATCACACATCCTCCTTTCTAATAGTGGACCCATCTCTTGGATGCAGTAAACTGTACTGCTGAGAGCACAATGGTGATCAGGATCAGAACAATTGCCACTGCCGTGGCCTGTCCCATATCAAACTCCTCGAACCCAAGCTGATAATACATATACAGAAGCGTCCTGGTACTTCCTGACGGCCCGCCCTGGGTCAGGATCTGGATCTGGTCGTAGGCCTGCAGGGAATTGACCATGGTGATGATAGACAGGAAAAAAGTGGTGGGAGACACCCCAGGCAACGTAACATCCCTGAACCGCTGCCATCCCCTGGCGCCGTCCAGGGCACTGGCTTCATAAAGTTCTTCCGGCACCTTCTCAAGCGCCGACAGATAGAAGATCATCGCATAACCAAGACTCTTCCACACCGTTACCAGAATCACTGCAAACATGGCCGTGTCTGAACTGTTGATCCACTCCAACCCCGGAAGATGGAGAAAATTGAGGATCGCATTGGCGATTCCGGTATCCGGGTCATAGATCCACACCCACACAATAGAAATTGCTACCGTCGGCGTGATCCAGGGCGAAAATAAGATAAATTTTACAATCCCATTCCCCTTAAACGCCTTCTGCATGAGAAGTGCCAGCATAAGCCCCAGTACGATGGTGGGGATCAGCGTTCCCAGACAGAACACCACAGTATTCCACAGGGCATCATAGAACCTGCTGTCATGAAACAGGTTGATAAAATTCTCAAAGCCCACAAAATTATACTCCGGCATCATATAATCCCAGTCGGTAAAACTGATGTATACCGTTCGAAGAATCGGATAGATCCAGAAAACGATCAGCGGGATCATCGCCGGAAGGATGAATGCACTGACCGTTCCTATTTTCTTTAATCGGATTTTTTTCGTCATAGTATCGTTCCTTCCATAATTACTCAACCTTGACAAGACTATTTATACGATAACAGCGGTTGATTAACGGTTTTTAATGGAAAGATTAAATGTTGGTAAATTCAATTGGGGACGTGGTATTTTTAAAAATACCACGTCCCAGATTGAAAATACCCTGTCCCTTTTTAACTCTTGCAAAATTTTATTCTTGTGCTTATAATGGATTTGTGCCCATCGGGCACTACAATACGGGGAGCTGGCAGGAGTCGGCTGAGAGGAAGCGCATTCCCGCTTCGACCCGCTAACCTGATTTGGATAATGCCAACGTAGGGAGAAGATACCGGAGTACATTGCGGAAGATGCCCTGCGCATCTTCCTTTTTTTATTCCCCGGGGCTCAAATTAAGATCCTCGGGCATTTCACGGGCGGCCTCCGGTATCGGCATGATTCCTGATCATCATTTCTGATCAAGAGAAAGGAGTCGTATGTAACATGACACAGAAAATGACAACCAAGAAACTGGCCATGGCCGGTGTCCTCACCGCTCTGGCCACAGTGGGAAGTATGATCAGCTTCCCGGTAGCCGGCAGCCAGTGCGCGCCGGTACAGCACATGGTCAACATCCTGGCCGCCGTTACGTTAGGCCCTGGCTGGGGCGTAGGCGTTGCCTTCTGCGCAAGTCTTCTGCGCAATATCCTTGGGATCGGCAGTCTGATGGCCTTCCCGGGCAGTATGATCGGAGCCTTCTGCTGCGGCATGGTTTATGCCAAATGGAAGAAGCTTGCTCCCACCTGCGTGGCCGAAGCGCTTGGCACCGGTATCCTGGGCGGGATCGCTGCGTATCCGGTAGCGGAATTCCTGATGGGGGCAGGTCCGGCAGGACTGTTTGTCTATGTAGTTCCCTTCCTGATCTCCACGGTAGCAGGAAGTATCCTGGCCTTTGTACTGATCACAGTATTGTCCAAAGGCGGGGTTTTGAATCAGTTAAAAACAGCGTAAAACGCGAGAAACAAGCGGCAGGCCGGGGACACCACTTTCTGCCGCTATAGAAAAGCCGCAGCGCTTTGCCGCGGCGATCACCTGTTCACAAAAAGCACAGGGTGAAGGCGTCAGCATCGGATCTGGGAAGCGTAGTCTCTTACGCTGCCCGGTGGTTCTGCTGACGCAAAATATATTTTCCATATTATAAGGAGGCAGGACAAAATGAGAAACTACACAACCCAGATGGATGCGGCAAGAAAAGGAATCCTGACACCGGAAATGAAAACGGTGGCGGAAAAAGAACATTTTCCGGAAGAAAAGCTGATGGCCCTTGTGGCTGAAGGAAAAGTGGTGATCTGCGCCAACAAAAAGCATACCTGTCTGGACCCGGAGGGGATCGGAAGTATGCTGCGCACGAAAATCAATGTGAACCTGGGGGTATCCCGGGACTGCAAGGACTATGATATTGAGATGGAAAAGGTTATGAGCGCGGTAAACTTAGGCGCAGAGGCCATTATGGACCTCTCCAGCCACGGCAATACACAGCCCTTCCGCCAGAAACTGACCCGGGAATGCCCGGTGATGATCGGAACCGTCCCTGTCTATGACAGTGTCATTCATTATCAGAGAGACCTGGCTACTCTGACTGCCCAGGATTTCATCGATGTGATCCGGCTGCACGCTGAGGACGGGGTGGATTTTGTCACGCTCCATTGCGGCATCACCCGCAAGACCATCGAGCAGATCCGGAAGCACAAACGGAAAATGAATATTGTAAGCCGGGGCGGAAGCCTGGTTTTTGCCTGGATGAGTATGACAGGGGAAGAGAATCCCTTCTATGAATATTTTGATCAGATCCTGGAGATCTGTGAAGAATACGATGTGACCATCTCTCTGGGAGACGCCTGCCGGCCCGGATGTCTGGCGGACGCCACCGACGTATGCCAGATCGAAGAACTGGTGCGCCTGGGCGAACTTACCAAGCGGGCCTGGGACCACAACGTACAGGTGATGGTGGAAGGACCGGGGCATGTGCCCCTCAACCAGGTGGCTGCTAATATGGAAGTGCAGAAAAGCCTGTGTATGGGCGCGCCCTTCTATGTGCTGGGACCGCTGGTCACTGATATCGCTCCCGGCTATGACCATATCACCGGCGCTATCGGCGGCGCGGTGGCTGCCATGAGCGGCGCGGCTTTCCTGTGCTACGTCACACCGGCAGAACACCTGGCGCTCCCCAACGTGGAAGATGTAAAACAGGGGATCATCGCTTCCAAGATCGCGGCTCACGCAGCCGACATCGCCAAGGGAATCCCCGGCGCCCGGGACATTGATGACCAGATGGCCGAAGCCCGGCGCAATCTGGACTGGGATGCTCAGTTTGCCTGCGCTCTGGATCCGGAGACCGCCAAGGCCATCCGGGACAGCAGAAGCCCCGAGGACGACCACAGCGACACCTGCAGCATGTGCGGAAAATTCTGCGCAGTGCGCAGTATGAATAAAGCGCTGGCCGGGGAATATATCGATATTTTATAAAAGGGACAGGGTATTTTCAATCTGGGACGTGGTATTTTTAAAAATACCACGTCCCAAATTGAATTACGCCCGGAAATCCTGTAAAATAATTTTCGTCAATATGCCAATGAAATCAGTAGGGAAGGAAGGATCTGTCATGGAACGGGTATGGTGGAAGGAATGTGTGGTCTATCAGATCTACCCCCGCAGCTTCAGGGACAGCAACGGAGACGGGATCGGGGATCTGAACGGGATCACGGAAAAACTGGATTATCTGAAGGAACTGGGCGTGGACGTGATCTGGCTCTCGCCGGTCTATCAGTCGCCCAACGATGACAATGGGTACGACATCAGTGACTATCAGGCGATCATGAAAGAATTCGGGACCATGGAGGACTTTGACCACCTCCTTGACGAAATGCACCGACGGGGTCTGCGCCTGGTCATGGATCTGGTGGTGAACCACACTTCCGACGAGCACCCCTGGTTCCTGGAAAGCCGCAGTTCCCGGGACAACCCTTACCGGGACTACTATATCTGGCGGCCTGCCAGAGACGGGAAAGCCCCCAACAACTGGGGTTCCTGCTTCTCCGGCTCTGCCTGGGAATATGACCGGACCACGGATATGTATTATCTCCACCTCTTCTCCCGGAAGCAGCCGGACCTGAACTGGGAAAATCCAGCCGTCCGCCGGGATGTCTTCGCCATGATGGACTGGTGGCTGGACAAGGGCGTGGATGGATTCCGCATGGACGTGATAAGCCTGATCTCCAAGGATCCCGCCTTCCCCGACGGAACTCCAGGGATCAACGGATACGCCAGCTTCAACGAAACTGCCAACGGCCCCCGGGTCCACGAATATCTTCAGGAAATGCGCCGGGAGGTTCTGGACGGCCACGACACCCTGACGGTGGGGGAATGTTCCGGGGTCACCCTGGAGGAAGCCAGAAAATATGCCCGCAGCGACGGGCGGGAGCTGAATATGGTCTTCCAGTTCGAGCACATGGACGTGGACGCCGACGGCTCCAACAAATGGACGGACCGCCGCTTCGATCTGCGGGATCTGAAAGCCATCCTCACCAAATGGCAGAAAGGACTGGATACGGTGGCCTGGAACAGCCTGTTCTGGGAAAACCACGACCAGCCCCGGTCTGTCTCCCGGTTTGGTGACGACGGCCCTTACCGGGAGGCTTCCGCGAAAATGCTGGCCACCTGCCTCCACTTTATGCAGGGCACGCCCTATATCTACCAGGGGGAAGAACTGGGCATGACCAACGCGCCTTTCCGGGACATCTCCGACTTCCGGGACCTGGATAGTATCAATGCCTACCACGAACTCACCGGCCAGGGCGTCTTTACCAAAGAGGAAATGCTCTGCCGCCTGCGAAAGAAAAGCCGAGACAATGCCCGCACGCCATTCCAGTGGAGCGACGACGCTAACGCCGGCTTCACCACCGGAAATCCCTGGATCATGATAAATCCCAATTACCGGGAAATCAACGCCAGGGAGCAGCTGGCCCGGGAGGACTCTGTCTTCCATTATTATCAGAAGCTGATCCGCCTGCGCAAAAGCCTTCCCGTCATGGTCTACGGAAGCTATGACCTGCTCCTCCCGGAAGATCCGGACCTCTATGTCTACACCCGGACCCTAGATGAAGAAGCGCTGCTGGTCATCTGCAATTTTTCCTCAAAGCCCCGCGCCTTTTCCCTTCCGGAAGGCTGGCGCCCGGGAGAAATGGAACCTGTGATCGGCAATTATCCCGATCCTTCCGCCGACCTTCGCCCCTATGAAGCAATCGTTTATCGCAAAAGTAACGGAGAATCATTATGTCTGTAAATTATGTTCATCTGCCGCATTCACCCCAGGAATCTGTAACACCGGATCCTTTCGATCTGGCCTGCGCCCAGGCTGCCCACCGGTTCCACAGCAGTATCCCGGAGTACGCCCCCACGCCCCTTGTAAGCCTCCCTTCTCTGGCGGCTAAAACCGGCGTGGCCTCCATCCATGTGAAGGATGAAAGTTACCGCTTTGGCCTTGACGCCTTCAAAGTCCTGGGCGGCAGCTACTCCATCGCCCGTAAGCTTGGCGAACTGCTGGATATCCCTGCAGAAGACCTCTCCTATGAACTTCTCACCTCCAGGGAGATCCACGACAAGACCGGCACGCTGACCTTCGTCACCGCCACTGACGGCAACCACGGCCGGGGCGTGGCCTGGACTGCCAGCCGGCTGGGACACCAGAGCGTAGTCTACATGCCCAAGGGAAGCGCCCAGGAGCGTCTGGAAAATATCCGCCGGGCGGGAGCGAAGGCCCAGATCACGGATCTCAATTACGATGACGCTGTGCGCCTGGCCAACCAGAAGGCTGAGGAAAACGGCTGGATCATGGTCCAGGACACCGCCTGGGAAGGCTACGAAGACATCCCCCGCTGGATCATGGAAGGGTACCTGACCCTGTCCCTGGAAGCCTGGGAGCAGCTAAATGGAATCACTCCCACCCACCTCTTCCTGCAGGCAGGGGTAGGGGCCTTCGCCGGAAGCGCCGCCGGATTCTTCTCCTGTGTCCCGGAAACCAATCCGGTGATCACCATTGTAGAGCCGGACAAAGCCGACTGTCTCTACCGCACCGCCCGGGCAAATGACGGGAAACTTCATCCGGTCACCGGCGACATGGACTCCATGATGGCGGGCCTTTGCTGCGGAGAACCCTGCACCATCGGCTGGGAGGTACTGCGGCAAAAAGCAGATTACTTTGTCTCCATGTCCGACGATGTAGCCGCCCTGGGTATGCGCATACTGGGAAATCCTCTTGGCAGTGATCCAAAGATCATCTCCGGCGAGAGCGGCGCCGCTTCCATGGGATTTGTCACCGCCCTTCTGACGGATAAGAAATTAGAAAATCTGAAAAACGCCATGGGGATCAATGAACATTCCCACATCCTGTGCGTCTCCACAGAGGGCGCCACAGATCGGGAAAACTATCAGAAGATCCTGACAAAAGGGCCGGTGGAACTATGATCCACCGGCCTTTTTTCTACCTGTTCTCCAACCTGCCGTTCTCCGGCTTACACTAATCGTTTTTTCTCCGTCTTAACGCTTCTGTCCCAATGATCACTCCGCCGGACACCAGAAGAAGTCCTGCCGCTGCTCCTACCGGAGACGTATCCCCTGTCTGCACCTCTCCGTTACTCTTCTGATTGTCAGCGGAATCCTTGTCCTCCTTGTTTTTATCCGTATCTTTGTCCGGGTTGTCTGTTCTTGGATTATCTTCGCCCGGTGTATCTTCCTCTGGTTCCTCCGGATCCGGCTTCACCTCTCCTTTTTCCGCATAGGAATATACAAAGGTGGTCCTTTCATCCGCGATGGTCCTTTTCTCTGTGATATCCGGAGACCAGCTTCCCGCCTCATATCCTTCTGCCGGGGCCTGTCCCACAGCCGGAGCGTCCGCCTCGATCGTACCCTCTGCCGCCGGATCGCCGTTTTCATCCCGCAGGGTCACAAGTCTCTCCACAAGCTCAGAAGTCCCGTCATCCCAGGTACCGTTTTTCACTTCAAATGAAGCCTCCATCTGATACTGATCCGGGATCTTGTCTCCTTTGCCCTCCGGTCCAAGATTGTCTTCCCGCCATACAAATTTGATCACAATGTCTTCCTCTCCTGCGATACCTTCCACTCCATATAACGCAGGATCTGTATCCGTCATCCCGGTAACCGTCTTCTTCTCCTGGATCCATCCACGGCTGGTTATCGCGGTTCCCATATCGATCTTATTTCCCTCGCGGCGGGTATAGGTGCTGGTTCCACCTTTCGTATCACTGAGGCTTCCGTCCCGGTTATAATATTCCGTTGTCAGCGTTACCGTCACCTTCGCCAGATACGCAAGTCCTGCCTTTTCCAGCGCATCGGCGGTTTCCGTTCCCTTTCTGGCCACAAGATTGGTTACCTGCTCAAAAGCGTTCTCTCCTACGGAAGTGATCGTATCCGGCAGGGTGAGGTCGGCGATGTATTTGCAATCGGAAAATGCACCGTCTGCCACTGCTGTCACCGGCTTGCCTGCGATCTCGTCCGGAACCGTAAGCATCATAACCGCGCCGGTATAACCCTCAACCGTAATACCCTCTGCATTGGTGGTGTAGAGGAAGGCGCCTTCCTTATTCACAACCTTGACTGTGCACTGGGCGGTCGCAGGCCCTTCCTGTCCCGCATTTGCCCCGGCGCAGGTGGCTGTGATCACAGCAGTCCCTTCACTTGCAGCGGTGACTATTCCATTTTCATCTACCGTGGCAACCTCTTCATTGTCGCTTTCCCAGGTGACATCTTTATTGGTGGGATTGCCGGTGAACTCTTTCACTGCAAGCGTTCCTTCCTCACCTTTAACAAGTTTCAGCTGGGAATTGTCTAACGTGATGGATTCCGGATACCGGTCAATAACGGTATACTCAAACTTACCTGGCATTCCCTCCAGCGTCTTTAATGTCGTAGTCCCATTAACAACCAAAAGCGGGATTCTCTTACCCACATCGCCAAATGCAGATAAACCCAAAGAAGTAATATTATCGGGGAGCAGGACCTGTGCCTCTTGCAAAGAAGTACAACCATTAAAAGCATTGGCTCCTACCGTTTTCAATGTTGAGGGAAGCGTTACATCCGCAAGCTGATCGCAGTCTTTAAATGCTTCCTTTGCAATAGATGTCACACCCTCTGGGATCACAATGTCCTGGATCGCTGTGCTGTAAAATGCACGCTCTCCAATCGTCCTCAGCGTTGACGGTAGAGTAACGGAAGCCAGATTGTCATCTCCGTTAAACGCCTGCTTCCCGATTGTGGTAACCCCCTCCGGGATCACCACACTTGTAATGTTATCATCCAGCCAAAAACTGTATGTACCAAGCTCTGTCACTGGCTTCCCATCAATGGTGGCAGGGATCTCAACTTCCCCTCCCGCCCCATTATACCCGGTAATGGTTACCGCGTTTCCATTCACTTCATATTCATATACGTCTTCCACGCCTTCAACTGTAAATGTACAGGAATCGCTGGCAGGAGCCGCCTGCCCTTCATTTTTCCCTACCGATGTGGCAGTGATCACCGCGGTCCCTGCGCCCACCGCAGTCACCAGACCGTTCTCATCCACGGTCGCCACATCTGGATCACTGGTGGTCCATGTAAGCTCTTTGTTTGTGGCATTTGCGGAAAATCCGTCGGCTTTCAGCTGGAAGGTTGCGCCTTCCGTCAGTGTCTGCTGGGATTTATTCAGAGAAAATCTATCCGGATAGATAACATCTGCTCTCACCTGCGGATCCCGGGAAATCTTTTCTTTCACCGCAGTAGCGCCGGATTCTGTTTCTTCTTTCTGCTGTGCGTCATCTTTCTTCCGGTTTTCTTCATTCTCTTCCTCCGTGATCGTCTCTTCCTCAGAAACCACAACCCCGGCAGTATCTTCCTGGGCAAATACCAACGTCCCCGCTGACGGGACTGCCGCTGCCGACAGGATTACCGCTGCCAGGCTGATACATGCCCCTCTCTTCATCCATCCAATGATCCTTTTCCGTATCATATTGTCTTAACCTCCTTCATGTATGCTCAATCCGTCTGTCAGACAATCATAACGAAGGAGTATTAAGTTCCGGTCATCCTTCTGCAAACTTCCTTTTAAATCCCGGTAAAGTCCCCCCTGTTCCGAAAAAGAAACCGGCGGGAATGATTCCCGCCAGCCCTTTCATTCATTTCAAAAAGAATACTACTACATCCACCAGGAACACTGCCGCCAGGATCCCGGTCACAATGTCAAATGTCCTGGGCTTCATTTTGCCTGCCAGCCGCTCAAACAACGGCTGCAGCACGTAGAGGAAGACCATCCCCCCAATACCGAACCGGATACTGGGATTCAGTGCGATCCGCCCCTGGAAATTAAAGGCGAATCTCCGGTAATCCCACATCCATTCCCCGGTGGCCGCCTCCATGATATAGCTTCCGATCAGCTCCACCACCGTGGTGATCACCACGATCCCCAGGAACACCAGAACCGGCGTGATATTAAGCTTCCCTACTGTGATCCGCTGTTTCTTGAGGCCGCTAAGGGAGAAGATCAGGATCAGCGCCCCCACTCCGTAAATGATACAGTAAGGGCCAAAAAGCGCTCCCCGGTTGGAGAATCCCCAGCGGTACACCACCACTTCCAGGAATACTTCATAGATCCAGCCGATCACGGAATAAAGCATAAAATAAAAGAAGTATTCCTCTGCTTTTCGCTTCATCTCTCCTGTTTCCCTAGTGAACAAACTTGGAGGTCAGGATCATTTCCTCCGGCTTCATGGCCTTTTTCACAGTTTCCTCGAATCCATCCGGTCCGATCTCCTCGAAGGAGACGGAGATATCATCGTTGCTCCAGCAGCCGGACTCACTGGCCAGGCACTCCTGCAGCTTGTGGGCCAGGTTCTCCTTCATCTCCCGGCTTCTTCCCGGATACAATTTTACACTGATATGTGGCATATGTTTTCCCTCCTATGCACGTAATGATTTCTGTCCTAACCTTACCATCTACTCCCCGGCCTGTCAATAGATCCCTTCCGCCGCCTCAAGCCAGGCCTCGGCCATTAATTTCGCCCCTTCCCGGGTTAAATGGGTCCCGTCCACGGTGACGGCCTCGTATCCCAGCTCCTTCGCCGCCTGATTCAGCCGGTCGTGAAGGGGCAGGAACGCCGCCCCTTCTTCCGCCGCGATCTGCCGCTCCAGTTCCTCGATCCTCTGGATCACCGGGATCCAGTTGGCGTACTCCAGCGGATGGGGGAAGATAAAGGGCCCCAGGCACAGGATCTTCGCCCCTGTCTCCTCCCGGATCCGCCCGAGAAGCTTCCGGTAGCTGTCCGCGAAGCCCTGTTCTTCCAGGGTCTTCCCGGTATTCATATACACTGCCGCGTCGTTACTTCCAATCTGCACCGTCACCAGGTCCGGATGGAACTGAAGGCAGTCGTACTCGAACAGCCGCAGCAGCCCCGACACGGTGAACCCGTCGTGTCCGGAGTTGCGGACGAAATCCTCTCTCCCCATCTCTTTTAACCGCTCCGCGATCAGAGCCACGTACCCGTTCCCAAGCCCCGCCTCATCCACGTTCAGCTTGTGGAAGGCATCGGTGATGCTGTCTCCCATAAATACCAGCTTCATATCCTTCGTCCTCTCTTAGTTCTGATACCGGATCTCCGGCTTGTCCTCCAGTTCATACACCGCCAGGGCGCTCCCCTCAAGATCCTCCCGGCGAAGGTCCACTGCCCGGATCCGGGAGTTGTCGTAAGTCTTATAGTAATACACCCCGGTCCGGGTGTTCACACAGCAGGAATAAGTGGTGATGTCGTAGGCTCCGGAAGCCGTCACCACGCTTCCCCGCACCATGCTCACATTGTCCAGGATGTGAAAGAACTGGGATACATTGGCTCCCTCCTCCTTCTCCCCGGCAGAGTTCCATTTCAGGAAGGCTGCTTTCACAAACCGGGAGGCGGAAGACGCGTCCCCCGGAAGCCCCAGACCTCCCATACCTTCCGCATAAGGCGCAAGATCCAGCCCATTGGAGAACCGGCTGCCCGGGTGGGCCGCCGTCACATTGAGATAGTTGGCCAGGTTCATCTGATGGTAGGGAAATGGGGGATTGTTAGTCAGCACTCCCGCCGGATTGTCATAGAGCTTAAGCCCTTCTTCCACCATCTCCGCCACCAGGCACCGCTCCTGGTCGGCGATCATCCAATGCAGCGGCGCCGGCGGCATCTGGAGCGCGAAGGCGGTATCCCGGATATTGGCCTTATGAAGAAGTTCCTCCGCCTGAGACACCGACGCGCAGGTTCCCAGAAGCCAGGGGATCAGCTCGAAGGTGGCCACGTTGTATCGCCCTTCCTCTGCCCGGGGGCTGTAGCAGGCATTTCCCGGAAAATTCAGTCCCGCCATGGCAAGGCCTTTCTCGTTTACTGCCTCTGCGTAGAGCGGGGTATCCCCGGCCACCGCTCCCATCCCGATCAAGGCGAAATGCGGTCCCTCTTCCTTCTCCATCTCCCGCCAGCGGAAGGGATGGTTCCTGGGCGTGACCACCACCTTCTCCCCAAAGGAAGACTCCAGATCCAGGTTCCTTCCAAAGTAAAAATCTCCGTTTTCATAAGTGATACAAGTACACATTTTTCTGCTCCTCCTTATGTCTACTTTGCCCCGATCCCCCGTTTTTATTGCCGGATAAAAAATTCCTGCAGAGCTGTCCGGCCGAACTGCCCTGCAGGAAGCGTTGCTGTTACTATTTAGAAAATGTGGTAGTTCACTACCAGAGCCGCGAACACGATGGATACCATGGACAGCAGCTTGATCAGGATGTTGATGGACGGTCCGGAGGTATCCTTGAAAGGATCGCCCACCGTATCGCCTACAACCGCCGCTTTGTGGGAATCGCTTCCCTTGCCGCCGTATTTGCCGCCCTCGATGTATTTCTTGGCATTGTCCCAGGCGCCGCCTGAGTTAGCCATGAAGATGGCCATCAGGAAACCGGTGGCTGTAGCTCCGGTGAGAAGGCCGATCACGCCGTTGTAGCCCAGGATCAGTCCGGTGACGACCGGAGTGATGATGGCCAGCAGGGTGGGGGTGATCATCTCGTGAAGGCTGGCCTTGGTACAGATGTCCACGCAGGTCTCATAATCCGCGTCTGCCTCGCCTTCCATCAGGCCTTTGATCTCCTTGAACTGCCGCCGTACTTCTACCACGATACTCTGTGCCGCCCGTCCTACCGACTCCATGGTAAGAGCCGCGAATACGAAAGGCAGGCAGGCGCCGATGAAGATCCCGACCAGAACGGTGGGGTTCATCACGCTCATGTCAAGGTTGACGCTGCTGCCGCCTACCTGTTCTACCTTCTCCACATAGGAGGCGATCAGGGCCAGCGCCGTCAGGGCCGCGGACCCGATGGCAAATCCCTTGCCGGTGGCAGCCGTTGTATTTCCAAGAGAATCCAGCGCGTCGGTCCTTCTGCGGACTTCTGCTTCCAGTCCTGCCATCTCCGCGATACCGCCGGCGTTGTCAGCGATGGGGCCGTAAGCGTCTGTGGCCAGGGTGATACCCAGGGTGGACAGCATTCCTACCGCCGCCAGGGCGATGCCGTAGAGGCCTCTGGTGGTCTCAACAAAACCGCCGGAGAACGCGTACGCCGCCATAACGCAGATGGCGATGATGATGATGGGCACCGCTGTGGACAGCATGCCCAGTCCCAGACCGCCGATGATCAGCGTGGCAGATCCGGTCTCGGACTTGGCCGCCAGGTTCTGGGTGGGTTTATAGGTATCCGATGTAAAGTACTCCGTGAAGAATCCGATCAGCACGCCTGCCAGCAGGCCGCCCAGGATGGCGAAGTAGAATCCGATGAAATCTTTCCCCAGTACAACCCACACGATGGGGAAGGAAACTACCGCGATGATCAGGGCGCTGGTGTTGGTGCCCCGGCGCAGCGCTTTCAGAAGCGTCATCTGATCGGTGCTCTCTCCGGTCTTCACCAGAAGAGATCCCAGGATGGACGCCAGCACGCCGATGGCTGCCAGGATCATGGGGATCACCACTGCATTTACCCGGTCTACGGATTCGATCTTATTAAACGCGATCACGCCCAGGGAGCAGGCGGACAGAATGGAGCCTACATAAGACTCATACAGATCCGCGCCCATACCGGCCACGTCGCCTACGTTATCACCTACATTATCTGCGATGACCGCCGGATTTCTCGGGTCATCCTCCGGGATCCCGGCCTCTACCTTACCTACCAGGTCCGCGCCTACGTCCGCGGCCTTGGTGTAGATCCCGCCGCCCACACGGGCGAACAGCGCCATAGAAGAAGCGCCCATACCAAAGGTGAGCATCGTACTGGTGATATCCTCCAGAGGCAGCTTGAATACCAGCCGCAGCAGAAGGTACCAGATAGAGATGTCCAGAAGTCCCAGGCCCACTACCGTGAATCCCATAACGGAACCGGCGGAAAAGGCTACCCTAAGTCCCTTGTTCAGACTGTTCTGGCAGGCCGCCGCCGTCCGGGCGTTGGCTCTTGTGGCGATCTGCATCCCCACGAATCCGGACAGGCCTGAGAAAAATCCGCCTGTCACGAAGGCAAAGGGTACAAACCAGGTCAGCATGTCGAAGGCTGCCATAGCCGCCAGGATCACGAACATTACCGCAAAGAACCCGATCAGGATCTTGTACTGCCGTCTCAGGTACGCCATCGCCCCATTGTGGATCGAAGCGGAGATCTTCGCCATCCGGTCGGTCCCCTGTGGGAAGGTCAGAACTTTTTTCGCTCTGGTAAATGCGAACAGAAGCGCGATCACAGAGCCGCACAGTGTGAGCAGTGCCAATTGATTATCCATACCTCTCTCTCCTCCATTCCAAAAAGAATATTTGTATATCTGGCAACATTGTAACACTTTCGATCAGGTTTTGGTATCTTTTTTTCGCTAAGAACGGGGCAGGTAACTGCCAAAAGCCGCCGGGATGGGATATCTCTCCTGGATCTCTTCCGGGTGGATGAAGAGGAATCCCTTCTCGTTGGTCTTCTCCAGCTCGTCCACCCGCACCTCATACCCGGTCATGTGCCACTCCACATGGCTGAAGATGTGCTTCGCCTCCGGAAGTTTCTTGATCCGCACCGGCATAAGCCCGATCTCCTTGCTGTAGGCGGCCACTTCCTTCCGGGACATATGCCCCAGGTAGTTGGGCAGCTCGTACATCCCGGCCAGAAGCCCTTTGTCCGGCCGCTTACAGATGGCCGTCTTCTCCCCGTCCCGGAATACCAGGATCGTGCGCTCCTCGATCCGCCGCTCCTTCGCCCTGGTTTTTACCGGCAGCTCTTCGATCCTTCCCTCCATCCGGGCCCGGCACATCCCGGCCAGGGGGCATGCTCCGCATTTTGGCTGGCCGTTTGGCACGCACACCATAGCTCCCAGCTCGATCAGTCCCTGGTTGAAATCGCTGGCCGCGTCGGCCGGGATCACAGGTTCCAGATTCTCCTCCACCTGCTTTTTGGTACTCTGCTTCATAATATCGGAATCATCGCCGGTCAGCCGCATGATCACCCGCAGCACATTTCCGTCTACCGCCGGTTTGGGAAGGCCGTAGGCGAAGGAGGCGATGGCTCCCGCCGTATAGCTGCCGATCCCTGCAAGGGACCGGATCCCCTCATAGGTCACCGGGAATTCCCCGCCGTAGTCCGCCATCACCTGCCGGGCCGCCTTCTGCATGTTCCGGACCCGGTTATAGTAACCCAGGCCCTCCCACAGCTTCAGAAGCTGATCTTCCGGCACCTCCGCCAGATCCTTAACGGCAGGAAGGGCAGCAAGGAATCTCTGGTAATAGGGTTTTACCGCTTCCACTCTTGTCTGCTGGAGCATGATCTCCGACACCCACACATGGTAGGGAGAGGGCTGCTGCCGCCAGGGAAGGTCCCGCCGGTTCTCCCGGTACCACCGGATCAGGGGCTCCCCCATCTCATAGAAAATGGGATCTCCAAGGACCACCGGAACCGGGTCCGCCGCCTCCAGCCGGGCCGGCTCCACCCGGCAGTCACAGGCCAGGATCTTCACCCCGGCTGCCGCCGCAGCCTCCAGGGCTCTGGCAAACTCCGGATGGGTCTCCCGGTTGGGAGTAAAATACTTTACATCCTTCATCTGGATCACGAAGAACACATAGGTCTCATATCCTTCTTCCCGGGCCCGGACCAGTTCCTCCAGGTGCTTCACCGCCCGCTGGCTGGGGGCGTCCGGGAACCGGACCACGCCCTCTTCCTCCAGGGTCACCCCCTTCACCTCCATAAGGATCTTCCTCCCTTCCGCCTCCGCATAGAGGTCAAACCGGGAGTTGCCGTAGGTGTATTCCGGCTGGATACGGTCCACCCGGGGAAAAAGCCCCCCTGCCTCCAGCCATTCCCGGGCCACCTGGTTGGGCGCCTGGGAGTCCATATTGATAAGCCGGTCCCCTTTTTGCACCGCGATCAGGTCCCACCGGGTCTTCCGGTCCGGATTTTTCCCCTCCTCCAGCCAGACGCGGGCGCCGGGAGTCAGAAGCTCCCGGCAGCGGCCGGTGTTCTTCACGTGGACCACTTCTTCCTTCCCGTCCAGCTCCACGTGGGCGATAAACCGGTTGGGGCGGGAGAGAAACCTTGCCTCTCTCACGTCGTGATATCTCATCTTGTCCTCCTTATTTCCAATACAAAGGGCCTGAGCTGCACTCAGGCCCCGCCGTACGCATAAAACTCTGTTCGGCTTTTACTGTTCTTTCTCGTTCTCCTGCTTCTCCAGGAAATCCTGGATCGCCTCGTTAAGGGAAAGCATCTTGTCATCCAGTGTGGAGACCATCTCCGCACATTCCCGCAGTTCCCGGCTGATATATTCCGGGGCGTTTCCCTCGAATTTGTAGTAGATCTTATGCTCCAGGCTGGCCCAGAAGTCCATGGCGATGGTCCGGATCTGGATCTCCACCTTGGTGTCCACCACGCTGTCGGAAAGGAAGATGGGCACAGACACCAGCATATGGTAGCTCTTGTACCCGCTTTCTTTGGGATTCTTGATGTAGTCCTTGATGGACAGCACCTTCAGGTCGCTCTGGTTCCCGATCATCTCCGCCAGCCGGTAGATATCTGAAGTAAAGGAACAGATCACCCGGACTCCCGCGATGTCATTGACGTATTTGACCATATTTTCAATCGAAGACTCATATCCGTACCGTCTCAGCTTCTTCACGATACTCTCTGGCGTCTTCACCCGGGTCTTGATATGCTCGATCGGGTTATACTGATGGACGTGCTGAAATTCATCATTCAGGATCTCCAGCTTGGTCCCCACTTCCTTCAGCGCGGAAGTGTAGAGAAACATGATGGTCTTCCAGCTGTCCACATCCTCGTAATTCTTCACCACATTCTGCAAACGCCTCACTCCTCTCAATAAAGCCGAAGAGTTTATTCCGTATTGCTTTATAGTATATCATATGAGCCTATAATTGTCTTGAATTTAACACATATTTAAGAAAATTAATATTCAATTCCTTCCCGGGCCGTTGTCCCTGCGTCATAGGGATGCTTCATCTTCACCATCTCCGTGGCATAGTCAGCGATCTCCAGCATCCGGTCCGAGACTTTATGGCCGGTGAGAATGATCTCCAGCCCCCTGGGCTTGTGCTGCAGGAAGCTGATCAGCTTCTCCTCGCTTAAAACCTCTAACTCCACCGCACAGAGAGCCTCGTCCAGAAGCAGCATGTCGAAGGGTCCGCAGAACTTGACGATCTCATCCAGGGCTTTGGTATTGTAATGCTTCAGCCCTGCCCGTTCCTCCCGGTTCATCTGACTTACGAATTTCACCTGCTCCCTTCCCGGCAGGCAGGTAATGTTGGGGATCTCATCCAGGATCCGGCGCTCCCCGGAGCTGTTGTCCTTCAGGAACTGGAAGACCAGCACATGAAGCCCGTGGCCTGCCGCCCGCAGGACCTGTCCCATGGCCGCCGTGGTCTTTCCTTTCCCTTTCCCGTAATATACATGTATCTTCCCGGTCCCTGTCATCTTGTGATCCCTGCCTTTTCCCGTAAATTCCTGCCCGGGGTCCGTCTCCTGCGGCCCCGGCTTTTCTTTATTATACCAGCAGGTCCCGCCGGATTACAACTCCAGCTTCATATCTCCAAACTTGATCCAGCCTTTCTTGCGCATAAATTCTGAGACTGCCAGCGTAACCGCCGCCGGCAGGAGGATCTGGATCACCAGGATCTTGGCCAGCACCATCCCGGCGGGCTCCGTCTGGATCATGGTCTGCCAGGTCATGATCTGGCCCACCAGACCGGCGGTTCCCATACCGGATCCGGTGGCGTTGCTGGTCATGTGAAGGATCATGGTCCCCACCGGGCCCAGCACCGCGCTGGAAATGATGGCCGGCAGCCAGATGATGGGCTTGCGCACGATATTGGGCACCTGCAGCATGGAAGTTCCGATCCCCTGAGCCAGAAGGCCGCCGATCTTATTCTCCCGGTAGCTGGCCACCGCGAATCCCACCATGTTGCAGCAGCAGCCTACTGTGGCCGCCCCTGCCGCCAGGCCGGACAGATTCAGGATGATCCCCAGGGCTGCAGAACTGATGGGCAGCGTCAGGATCATCCCCATCAGCACCGACACCACGATCCCCATCAGGAAGGGCTGTTGCTCCGTCCCCCAGTTGATGAGAGACCCCAGCCAGTTCATGAACCCGGAGATGGGCGGGCCCACCAGAAGGCCTACGGCAGATCCTGTGCCGATTGACACAAGGGGCGTCACCAGGATATCCACCTTCGTCCTCCCGGACACCAGATGTCCAAAGAAAATGCCCACATAGGCGGCAATAAACGCTCCCAGGGGCTCTCCCGGTCCTGCGTAGACCATAGAACCCTCTACCAGCACCGTCCCTGCCAGCAGGTTGCTGGCAAACGCCCCTGCCATCCCGGCAACCGCCGCCGAGATCACCACCAGGGGAGACTCTTTGAATTTATAGGCTACCGCCCCGCCGATCCCGGCTCCTGTAAGAGAGGCCGCCACCTTGCCGATCACAAAGATCATCTCCCCCGCCGGGCCGCCAACAAGCGTCCCGATCTGCTGGATGATGGTCCCGATGATCAGGGTGGCAAAAAGCCCCTGGGCCATAGCGCTTAAGCCCTCGATAAAGATCCGGTCAAGTATTTTCTTTAGTTTCTCCATGTTTTTTCCCTCGCTCTCACTGTTACGACATGTGTCTTGTCACCAGACAAGTTTATCACGGCCCCAACAGGAAGGCAAGTCTTATCTTAGGAAAAAGGACAGGCTTTCCGCCTGTCCTTCCTTCTCCTTATTCCTCTGACATCAGTTTGTTGTAATAAGATTCCGCCGTATACAACGCGGCCACCGGATTATGTCCCAGCACCCGGTCCTTGGTCACCCCTGTGGTGGTCAGCGCCTCCGAATATTTATAGAAGAGGCTGTCATGTCCCACGCACAGCCCCATCACCACATTCAGCTGGGTTCCTTTGGCATTCAGGATCTTCGCCTGCAGGATGGGATTGCACATATTCTTCCCCAGGCTGCAGCATTCTTCCGGGATGCCCACTTCTGTCTTGGGCACGGTCCCTGCCTTGCAGGCCACGCCGTAGACCTCAAATCCGTGTTTCCTGAGGATCGCCGCCAGGGTGCGGCTTTCTTTCAGGAGCCCCACGCAGGTGGCGATGCCGATCTTTTTGGCGCCAATCTTCTCGGCGAAGGCCATGATCTCCTCCACCCGGGTATATTTACAGTAATGTTCATACTCCACTTCCGCCGCCGCCACCGTCACCCGGTGGTTTTCTTCCTCCTGATACAGTTCCATCGCCTCCCGAAGGATTTCCGGATCCATATGGGTGGTCAGGCAGAAATCGGGAAATGTCTTGTCCCCTCTGTCACAGTTCTTCACCCCGCAGTCAATGCAGGACATCTCTTTCTTATCCATGGTTTGCGCTCCCTCCTCTTTTATCCCTGCTCTTTCTTCCTCATCTTCAGCTTCAGCCGGGCCAGGGCTTTCCTGGCGTCCATCTCATCTACGGTGTTTTCTGCCAGCACGGTAGTCTCGTCTCCCACCGCGCCCGTCTTCTCCAGCGCCTTATAGTAACACTGGACTCCGTCCAGGTGATCGTTCTGCACCACGAAATCCTTGGCCGGCACCATGCTCAGCGCCACCACCGGCACGCCTCTTACCTCCGCCGCCTCAATGGCGTGGGCATAGTCCACATGGTTGTTGCCCAGGCCGTTGCAGGAGAAGATTGCTCCGTCTGCCCGGGCACATTCCAGGCTTACGCCCACCCGCTCCGCAGACAGATATTTATCCTCGTTGCCGTCCGGAGATCCCACGATGATGATCCCCCGCAGATTCACATCCCCGTCCTGGGACACTGCCTCCACCAGGGGATCCCGGTAATAGTGCAGCGACGTTTCCTTCATACTTGTTCCGATTCCCATCTGACCTTCCTCCTCTCCTAATCCATGGCCCGCATCACGCCGTCACGGAATTCATTGGGCGTCACCAGCGCCGGCATGCACCCCATATCGATCACCGAGTGCCCGCCCTCGAAGCCGCAGGGCTCATTGCCGAACATCCGGGTGTCATAGACCGCTCCCTGGCCGGACACTTCCTTGACGATGTACACATCCTTGCGCCAGGGCTCGTAGGTCTCCTGAAATACATGTTTCTCCGTACATTTGTAGCCGTTGAATTTCTTCATCTGCTCCCGGAAGATCTGGCAGAAAGAATCACAGGCCCTGTGGGCCGCATCCGGTCCAGGCCGGTCTGCCCAGGTGCCTTCTCTTAGCACCACGTCAAAGGATATCAGAAGGTCTGTCTCAAGAGGCGTCCCCGCCCGGCCCCATGCCACCTTCTCCGCCAGGATCCCGTCGCTTCCGCCGAAATTGCAGACCTGCCGGCCGCTCTCGTCGATGCCGGTGAGCAGCACATACACGCCGGTGAGGGTGTGGGTGATCCCTTCCCCCACCTTGCCCAGCACCTTGGTGGAAATGGGGATCACATCCATGATGGTGTTGGTGTGCTGATCATGTTCCTCCGGCCGGATGATCCGGATCTTGATCTCTTTGATCAGCGGTTCCTTTGCCAGGATCTCTTCCGCCGTCTCCCTGCATACCGTCAGTTTCCCGTCCACGGTCACCCGGTTTTCTTCTCCGTACTCTACATCAGTCACGTGGTACGCCCGCACCGTAAGTCTTGAACCTGTTTCCACTGAATCTCAACCTCCTTTATCTTTGTTCCAGATACCAGGCCACGATCAGGTCTGCCATCCGATCATAGCTTTCCACTCCGTCTTTCTGTCCGTTGGCCTTGAGGTAACGGTCATTGACCTGGTCCGCCACCTCTGCCACCCGGCCGTCATACCGGCTCCAGAACTGACTGTTGGCCGCAAGATCCACCTGTGCCCCATCTGTCAGCTGGCCGCGGATCTCCTCCCAGCTCTCATAATCCGCCTCATAGAGCACGTTCATGCAGTTGATCCAGCCAAGCATGGCGCCGCTGTATTGAAAATCCACATCCTCTGAGCGGCGGCAGGCAAGAAAGGCGATGAAATTTGCCTCTTCCTCCTGCATGAACCCTCTCAGATGAGAGAGCTCGTGGCAGGCG
Source organism: Massilistercora timonensis (assembly GCF_048354975.1). Classification (NCBI taxonomy): domain Bacteria; kingdom Bacillati; phylum Bacillota; class Clostridia; order Eubacteriales; genus Massilistercora; species Massilistercora timonensis. The sequence goes on from NZ_DBGCJQ010000101.1 coordinate 32,638, forward strand.
GTAAAAGGAATGTTATAAGGCGTCATTGCCGTATTATAGTTGGCTTCTATGGTAAAGGGCGAATACACCCCAGTCAGCTTCTGCACCGACAGGATCCAGGGATTGAGAAGCCCCTTGGGCCTGGGGTAATATCCCTCAAGCTGGGGATAGACTTCTCCCAGACTTTCCATGGCCTCCACAGCCTCCTTCTCCGGGGAACCTTTCAATTCTATCTGTCCGTCCCGTCCACGGGACACCTGACCGCTCCAGGCGTTCACCTCCCCGGTCAGCCACAGGCAGACCTCCTGCAGTTCTTCCACCGTATACCGGGCCCTTTGGATCCCGGCGCTCTCCGCAAAGGATTCCCGGTAATAATTGACGCCGCAGCCCGCCATGTAAAGGAAGAAAAGGACCGATCCTGCCAGCAGGATGTGGACCAGCCATCTCTTCCCTCCCCCTCTGCGGACAACCAGTCTGATGCCGGTGACCAGCACAAGCAGCAGCAATATATATAGAAGGATCTCCGCCACCGACCAGGGCAGCATCCCTGTGATCCGGCCAAGGACATTTACCAGAACCGGATAGATATGGGTACTGTACCACTGCCCGAATCCCGCATTCAGACGGGCCAGCCCGGCAAGGAGCGCCCCTGCGGCAAGAAATCCCGCCGTTATTGCCAGTTCCTTTCGGGGTGCTGTTTTTTCTTTCGCTTTCCGTCTGTTCATCTGCGCCATCCTAGATCATTTGAAAACAAATGTCCGTTCCTTTTGCCGACAACCGCACCGACGCATTCATGGGCAGCGTGATGGAATCCCCTCTGTGTCCGGCGTTCAGCCCGAAGATCACCGGGCCATTTACCACCTCCAGCGCTTCCTTCACAAGCTGCCGGGCGCTTCCCGGCCTCCCCGGGGTGTCGCAGTCCGTCAAAGCCCCAACCACCACGCCGGCCGCCTCCTGGAGCTTCCCCGCCATGGCGAGCTGAGTGAGGATCCCGTGAAGCCGGTAGGGACGCTCGTCCACCTGTTCAAAGAAGAGGATCTTCCCCCTGGTATCGATCTCCCAGGGCGTACCCATCAACCGGGCGATCAAGGTCAGATTCCCGCCGGTAAGTTTTCCCTCACAGGTCCCTTCCTGAAGGACCTCCATCCCATCCCCGTTCAGGTTGGCAAATGTAAGAGGACGCTCTGGTTCTGCGATCATATCGATAAACAGATCCAGCGCTTCCGGCGTCCCCGGGCGCTTTATACTATAGAGCACCGGCCCGTGATAGGTGACAAGATCCGTTCTCTGTCCGATGCCAAGGTGCATGGCTGTGATGTCGCTGAACCCGGAGAATACCGGGCGGTTCTTCTCCAGCGCCTGATAATCCAGATGATCCAGGAGCGTCATGGAGCCGTATCCTCCCCACATACAGAAGATCCCTTTATTCCTTTCATCCCGGACCGCCTCGTTCATGATCTCGGCCCGCTCCCTGGGCGTCCCTCTCCGGAATGCCATATCCTTTGAGAAGGCCACTTCAAATCCCTTCCCTTCCAGATACTCACGCATTCCCCGGATGCCGTCCTCCGTAAATGCATTGGCCGGGTCGATCACCACGATCCGGTCCCCGGGCCGCAGTGGCCTTGGATAGATAACACTCATCTTTTTTGCCTCCTGTCTCTTAGGCGTTCTCTGTAACTTTCCCCTTCATTGTAGCACGATAAAAGGCCTCACGCAAACGGAGACGGAAGGATCTTTCCCCCGGCGTCACAGTAGATCACATCCCAGGGACGATGCCACCGGTAATGGAGATAGCTCCGGTACAATTCCAGCTCATACCGGGCTTCTTCTCTTGGTCCGTTGATCTTACGATGCTCCTCCACCACTTCCCGGGCCAGCTCGTTCCCGTCAATGGGAAGAAGGGAATTCACCACCACGCACAGCCGGATATCTGTCTCTCCCCCACTGGTGAATACCGAGGAAGCGCACACCTCCCAGGGCCTTGCCTCCACACTTGCCATCCACAAGACCAGCACCGCCGCGCAGATAAAAATAACCCTTCTTTTTCCTTTTCTTTTCACTCTTCTCACCCTTGCAAGAAATTACATTCTATTTAGTTACAGTGTAATTTAATACATCTATATTTTCAATTGTAATCTGGGTATACTGATTGCAAAAGACAGTGTGGGGTTAGACGTAATGAGTAGGATTAGAATCGACATAGAACGGGTTCTGCAGGAAAAGGGGATCAGCAAGACGCAGCTTTGCTACACCTGCAGGCTCCAGCGCACACAGCTGAATAACTACTGCAAGAATAAAGTCGTCCGCATCGATCTGCACACTCTTGCGAAGATCTGTGATTTCCTGGACTGTGACGTCAACGAGATCCTGAAGCTGGAGAAAGACGACAAAGAATGACCCATTTTGAAACCGCCGGGGCGTGAGATTTTCGCCCGGCGGTTTTTTGCGGAAAATATTTGGAAAAACCGGTTGACAAACACCCCCCACAGCGTTAAGATATCCTTAGTTTTCGCACTTTAAACAGCTAAAATTTTACAGTGCGAATATGGAGGGAAAATTCTTATGATCATCGTATTAAAACCAAATTCAACCCAGGAACAAGTCTCCCGCGTAGAAGCTCTTGTGAAAAAGCGGGGACTGGATACACATATCGTAGTCGGTACCGGCCAGACCATCATCGGCTGTATCGGCGACACTTCCCGCATCGACCCCCGTCTCTTCGAGGTCAACCCTTATGTAGACAAGGTCATGCACGTACAGGAGCCTTACAAGCTGGCCAACCGGGCCTTCCATCCGGACAACTCCGTGGTGGACGTCTCCGGCGTGAAGATCGGCGACGGTCATCTTGGCCTGATCGCCGGCCCCTGCTCCGTGGAATCTTTTGAGCAGGTGCTCGCCGTGGCCAAAGCCGTAAAGGCCTCCGGCGCCAATCTCCTGCGGGGCGGCGCGTTCAAGCCCCGGACCAGCCCCTACTCGTTCCAGGGACTGGGGCTGGAAGGACTGGAGATCCTCTGCCAGGTGAAAGAAGAAGTGGGACTCCCCATCGTCACAGAGCTGATGTCCCCGGAGCACCTGGACATTTTCAATGAGAAGGTGGATCTGATCCAGATCGGCGCCCGCAATATGCAGAACTTCGACCTGCTTAAGCAGTTAGGCCAGGTGGACCGCCCCATCCTTCTCAAGCGGGGCCTGAACGCCACCTATGACGAATGGATCATGTCCGCAGAGTATATCATGGCTTCCGGAAATGAAAATGTGATCCTCTGCGAGCGGGGCATCCGCACCTTTGAGAGCTATACCCGGAACACGCTGGATCTCCAGAGTATCCCGGTGCTTCATAAACTGACCCACCTTCCGGTGATCATCGATCCCAGCCACGCCGGCGGGAAATGGTGGCTGGTAGACTCCATGTCCAAAGCCGCCATCGCGGCAGGGGCGGACGGCCTGATGGTGGAAGTGCACAACGATCCGGAATCTGCCCTGTGCGACGGAGCCCAGTCCCTGAAGCCAGAGAAATATGACCGGCTTCTCCGGGAGGTTTCCCAGATCGCCCAGGTAGTGGGAAAGCAGGTGTGATCCATGAAACTTACGGTAGACCTTGGAGCCAGCAGCTATCCCATCTATATTGAAGACGGGCTTCTTGGAAATGCAGCGTCCTATATAGAAACCGCATTTACCGGGAAACGGATCATGATCATCTCCGATGACAACGTGTATCCTCTCTATGGAGAGAAACTTCTGGACGCCCTTTCCGCCGTCTGGGACTGTCACAGCCTGGTGCTCCCCCACGGGGAATCCACCAAAGATTTCCAGTCCCTGCCCCGGATCTACGATGCCCTTCTTGCCGCCGGGATCTCCAGAAGCGACCTGGTGATCGCCCTGGGCGGCGGAGTGATCGGTGATCTGGCCGGCTTTGCCGCCTCCAGCTTCCTGCGGGGCGTGCGCCTGGTGCAGATCCCCACTTCTCTCCTGGCTCAGGTGGATTCTTCTGTAGGCGGAAAGGTCGCTGTGGACCTGCCCCAGGGAAAGAACCTGGTGGGCGCATTCTTCCAGCCCTCTCTGGTGCTCATTGATCCCACAGTCCTTGACACCCTTCCGGAACGGTTCCGGAAGGACGGCATGGGAGAAGTGATCAAGTACGGATGTATCCGGGATGCCGGACTCTTCCGGCTGCTTTCCGGCCACACCTCCTTTGAGGATCTGAGGGAAGATCTGGGGGATATCATTTTCCGGTGCGTGGACATCAAACGCCAGGTGGTTGAACGGGACCAGTTCGATACCGGAGAGCGGATGCTCTTAAATTTCGGCCACACTCTGGCACATACCATTGAACAACATTTCCAGTATGAGCGGGAAAGCCACGGGGAAGCAGTGGCCATCGGCATGTATCAGATCTGCCGGATGGCAGAGGAAAAAGGCCTTACCAGGATCGGAACCGCAGAGGAGATCCGGAAACTTCTGGATATCTACGGACTGCCCCACGCCTGCGGACTCCCTCTTGGAGAACTGACAGGGGCCATCACCCGGGACAAGAAAAACCTGGGAGGACACTTAAACCTGATCCTGCTCCACGAGATCGGAGACAGCTATATTTATCCTGCGGACGCCGGATTTTTCGAAGGGGAAAACCGGACCGTGTGATCCTTAGATTAGATTGGAGGAACAGACATTGAAATTACAAGGTAAGATCGCCATTGTTACCGGAGCCGGGAAAGGCATCGGGCGGGAAGCCGCTCTGGCCGTCGCCTCGGAAGGCGCCACCGTCGTGGCCGTTGCCCGGACCCAGGCAGATCTGGATGAGACCGTCAGATTAATTGAAGAAGCAGGCGGAAGCGCCATCGCCCTCTCCCGGGACCTGACCGACGCGGCCCAGGTACAATCCATGGTCGATGAAGTAGTAGCGCGTTTCGGCCGTATTGACATCCTGGTAAATAACGCCGGAGGTTATCCTTCGGAGATCTATGACAAAGTCAGACAGCAGGCCATCAAGATCTGGGAGTGGTCTGAGGAACAGTGGGATCAGATCATCAAGACCAATCTGAAGATCCCCTTCCTGTGTATCAATAAGGTGGTGCCCGTCATGATCCGCCAGGGCAGCGGAGACATCGTCAGCGTCTCCTCCCGGATGGGGCGTATCGCCTCTCAGATGGGGGCTTACGCCGTGGCCAAAGGCGGCATCGTCACCCTGACCAAGACCACCGCCATCCAGACCAAAGAGTACGGCATCCGGGCCAACGCAGTGGCCCCGGGCATTGTAGACACTCCCGGCCAGCGGGTGTACAACCACAACGTAGGACAGGATGACGTCCAGATGGGCAGCGCCGCAGATGTGGCAAAGGCAATCCTTTACCTGCTGTGCGACGCGCCGCCGGTTATGACCGGCCAGGTCCTGGACCTTTTTACTACGGTATAAAATAATTGGGGACGTGGTATTTTTAAAAATACCACGTCCCAGATTGAAAATACCCTGTCCCTTTTTATCAAAACTACTTATTACACACTCCCTTTTCCCATTCATTCACAGCTTCAAAAACCAACGCACCCACAGCTGCTCCGCCATCTATTATTCCAATACTTTTCTCTCCGTAATAAGCCGCTCTTCCCCAAACCGCTTTCATCTCCCGTGTTTTTTCACATCCCTTTTTTGCCGCCATTGCCGCTTCTTCTATTACATTCCTATCTTTGGAAGATCTAAGCGTTTGAACTGCTGGCAACAGGGAATCTAATATTGTTTTTTCTCCCGGCTTAGAACCTGCTTTCTTCATTATATTTTCTATTCCTTGTTGCAATGCTTCTGCAATCCTATCCAAACCACATTCAGAACAACCTTTCAAATTTTTAGCCATCCCTTTTAAGAAAAACGTTAATATTGTTCCTAATGAACTCGGTGCCGCTTCATTAAAGACATCTCCACACTTATTTAAAGCCCGTCCCAAATCCGCTTCTTCCGTCGTTTCCATATAATTTTTTACGGCCTGGAATCCAGAAACCATGGATATTCCCAAATCTCCATCTCCGCTTTCTTGATCTAATCGGGTCAAATAATCTTTATTTTCGTTAATTTTAAAGTATATAGCTTCTGTGATTTCTTTTAATTCTTTTACTGTCATTTCACACCTCTACTTATTTGCATTTGTATAAAACGGAGTATTTACCGGAAATCGCAATAATTCTTTTAGTTGTTCATCCAACTTAAATAATGTAATGGAAAGTCCAGCCATTTCCATAGATGTGGCAAATTCTCCCACATGTGGCATAAAAATATTAACTCCTTTCTCTTCTAATATTTGAGCCACTCGACGAAATACAATAAATTGTTCTTCCAACGGAGTCGCCCCTAATCCATTTATCATAACTGAAACCTCATCACCTTTCTGGATCTCAGCATCTTCTAAAAGCTTTTTCATCAAAGTTTCACTGATTTCATCTGCGCTCATCATTTTACTAACTTCAATTCCTTTTTCTCCATGTATTCCCATCCCGATTTCCATCTCGTCATCCGCAATCTGGAATGTTGGCTTTCCCACCTCCGGAACTACACATGGCGACAATGCAATTCCAATCGTATATACATTCTTCATTGCTTTTTCCGCAATAGCAGCAACCTCTTCCAAGGTACATAACTGTTTAGCTGCTGCGCCGGCACATTTATACACATAGACAATCCCCGCAACGCCTCTTCTTTTCTCCCAATCAGCTTTTGGGCTTGAAGCAATATCGTCACAGACCACAACTGACTTACAAGTAATATCATCCATCTCACAGTCTTCCATTGCCTGTTCAAAATTCATTTTATCTCCACCGTAATTCCCATAGATACACAGCACACCGCTTCCGCTATCTACAGCTTTTATCGCCGCTTCCATTTTTGTATATGCCGGTGACGCAAAAACATTCCCAACCGCACAGGCATCTACCATTCCTTCCCCTACATAACCAAGAAAAACCGGCAAATGACCAAATCCACCTGCTGTTACAATTCCTACTTTTCCCTCTTGCTTTCCCTTCTTTGACAAAAGAACCCGGAAATCTCCATTTAAAAATTCTACCTTGTCTCCATATGCCGCAACAATACCTTCCATTGCTTCTTCAACATATTTTTCTGGATTATTTACTATTTTTTTCATAACATTTTCTCCTTTTCAATTTAGCGGTCCGCACGTCCGGACTGGTCTCCTTCCATAAGCTTTTTCACATTTTCGACCGTCACTCTGTTATAATCTCCTGGGATTGTATGTTTCAGACAGCTTGCTGCAACCGCAAATTCTAAAGCCTGCCGACAATCTTTCATTTGATGAAGTCCATAAATTAACCCTGCCGCAAACGAATCGCCTCCACCGATTCTGTCAACAATATCACTAATTAAATAATATTTACTATGATAAAAATCATCTCTTGTTATTAAGCAGGCAGACCAACCATTGATACTTGCTGATTTTGATTCACGTAAAGTAATCGCCAACATTTTTAAATTTGGATACATTTCCAATACTTTTCTTCCCAATACTTTATATTTCTCTACCGACAAATCACCGCTTTCAACATCAACGTCTGCGCTAATCCCTAGCGATTTTTGACAATCCTCTTCATTCGCTATTCCAATATCAACATAGGAAAACAACTTTTTCATAACTTCAGGTGCAGACTTCCCGTATTTCCATAACTTTTTCCTATAATTTAAGTCGCAAGAAATCGTGATCCCATATTCTTTTGCCTTTTTAACCGCTTCTAGCACAGCATTTTTAGCATTTTCACTGATTGCTGGTGTAATCCCTGTAAAATGAAACCAACCTGCATTTTTAAATACTCGTTCCCAGTCGATATCTTGTGGCTGCAATAAAGAAATTGCAGATGCCTCCCTGTCATAAATAACATTAGAAGGTCTTTGATTTGTTCCGCCTTCTAAAAAATAAATACCTATCCGTCCATCAGTTCTAACAATTTCAGACGTATCAACATTAAATCCTCTTAATTGTCGTATGCAGGCATCTGCAATCTCATTATTTTCAGGCAGCGCCGTCACAAATTTGGCTTTTACGCCATAATTTGCCAAAGACACTGCTACATTTGCTTCTCCGCCCCCAAAAGTAGCTTCAAGATATGGTGACTGAAACCATTTTTCATACCCGATAGACTTTAAACGTAATAACACCTCTCCAAATGCAACAAATTCTTCCATTCTACATACACCTCCTCTTAATTATTAACCGTAAAGTCTATGCCTGCACAAGACATACTTCCGCTCCTTGTTCGTCTTTAAGACGCACCCTATCCTCCTCTCTTTTTTCCATCTTCCAACCATACTTTCCCAAATAATATATAGCTCGTTCAACAGAGTTTGTATAAATGGATTGCTTTCCTTGCCCTTTTTCATTCTCTGCCACACTATGAAAAGATACCGGAATAGAATCTTCCCCCATCACGCCAAACCCTAAAAGAACATCTATGGATTTCTTTGCCGTTTCACTGATCCTGGCATAATTTCCGCTCAACATATCTTTCTTGTCACAAAGCCATCCGCCCCCAACCGCATGTATAAAGGGCAGCTTTGCATAATCCTGCAAGTTTTCCAGACCAACTCCTCCTGTCGGAACAAATTTGATATTGCCAAAGGGACCATGCAATGCTTTGCAGCCTTTAATTCCTCCATAAACACTTGCAGGAAAAAATTTTACTATATGTATCCCCAATTCAAACGCACGACTAATCTCCGAGGGAGTAACACAACCTGGTATAATTAACTTCTCTTCCTTTTGACATACTTTCACAACTTCTTCTTTCAATCCTGGAGTTACAATAAAATCCGCTCCTGCTTTCACAGCTGTATACGCTTGCTCTTTTGTAAGAATTGTCCCTGCTCCAACAAGCATCTCCGGAAAAGCCTGTTTAACTTTTTTTATTGCAGGCTCTGCCAAACTCGTCCGAAAAGTAATCTCAATAACCGGAATATCTGCTTGAAGCAATGCTTTTGCTGTTGGAAGAATATCTTCTTCTCGCTCGAATACCGCAATAGGAATTAGTCCTATTCTTCCAATTTCTTCACTGATCATTATTATCCCTCCATTCTATTTTTTGTTCTTTATATGAGCATATTATATCATATAATGATATCTGTCAATATGTTTCATAAAAAGCAAAAAAACTGGCAATTTAGAAAGCAAATAAAAGACAAAAATTGGCAAAAACGAAAAAATTTCGTTTCTTTTATAAAATATTTGTAGTAAAATGTAATCACTCGAACTGTAAAGGTGGTGAATAAAAAGTGAGCAGCTTAAAATTGCAAACCGTCGAACGCGCGCTAATTGTTCTTGAAATGATTTCCCAAAGGCCACAGACGCTAAAAGAAATACAAACCGAATTAAATCTTGACAGAACTACCACCAGCCGGCTAATCGCTTCCTTAATGGAAAGAGGATATATTGAGCGAGATCCCGCAACAAATATTTACAGTGTCGGTCTAAAAGTGGTTCATCTGGCCAGCGAAAAACTCAACCAACTAGAACTTCAAACAGAAGCTTCACCGCTTTTACAGGAATTATCCTATATGCTCAATCAGGTTTGCCATATGGGAATCTTAACAGATGGCAAAGTCTGTTATGTTGATAAAGTTCAGCCGCAAAGCCCTATCCCTTTGATTTCTTATATTGGAAAACTTTCAAATATACATTCAACCGCTCTTGGAAAGGTTCTTGTTTCTGAATTAAGCGACACTAAAATCACCGCTCTTCTTGAAACGGTTGGTATGGAAAGCCAAACAAAACATACCATAACTTCCATTGACGGATTCCTAAATGAAATCCGCCAGGTACGCGCAAATGGATTTGCCCTTGACCGGGAGGAAAACGAAGAAAACGTCTGGTGTGTAGCAGCTCCGATCAGAGATTACCGAAGTCATATAATTGCTGCTATCAGCACTTCCGGCCCCAAGCCAATCGATGTAGAGAAAATCATCGAACCTTTACGCACTTGCGCATTAAAGATCTCAAAACGAATAGGGTATGATGAATATACTATATAGCGACAAATTACAAGACAAATAAGCAAAATATTGTGATTTCTCTAAAAACGAGGCGTATGCCTCGTTTTTTTTTGCAAATATGACAACATTTCATTGACATTGGCTCTATTATCGATTAGTATGTATCATATAACGACCGTTTCGAAACGTATAGAAAAAAGAATAACAAAGGAGGTATCAAAAGATATGAAGTACAAAAAGCTTGGCAACAGCTCTTTTGAAGTATCTGTAATCGGACAGGGTACTTGGGCAATGGGCGGCGATACTTTTGGCGACGTGGATGTTGGAGAGGCCATCCGCACTATTCACGCCGGAATGGACATGGGCATCAACTTTATTGATACTGCTGCTGGTTATGGCTTTAACGGACGCTCAGAACGAGTAGTTGGAAAAGCATTGAAAGGTCGCCGAGACAAAGTTATCTTGGAAACCAAGCTCGGGCCCGGACGCTATTACAGTAATATTCTGGATGAGTTTGCTTATTTTCTTTGCCTCAGCCCCCAGATGATCCGTATCAGCCTTGAGGAATCATTAGTCAGATTGGGAACCGATTACATTGATATCATGATGATTCATTGGCCGGAAAACAACAATCCTCTGGAAGGTGCTTTCGAAGAACTTTTAAAGATGAAAGATGAAGGAAAAATCCGGGAAATTGCTGTTTCCAATTTTAATGTTGATCAACTTAAGCTTGGCAGAGATATTGGTAAGATTGTTGCAGCTCAGTTGCCGCTCAACTTGCTAAATCGCGCTTCTGAGAAAGACGGCACATTCAATTTCTGCCGCGAAAATAATATTGGTATTGTAAATTATGGATCACTGGGAGGAGGAATATTAACCGGAAAAATGGAAAAACCGGTTACCAAGGGCAACGAGGCCCGTTCTACCTTCTACACGTTCTATGAGGAACCTCTCTGGTCTATGTGCCAGGAACTTCTGAAAACTCTCAGGGAAATTGCCGATGGGCGTGGCGTATCTGTTGCCGAAGTTTCTCTTAACTGGGTACTCGGATATCCTGGTATCACTTCGTCGTTATGCGGCGCGTGTCGGCCAGAAGAAATCATTGAAAACCTTAAGTGCGTAGACTGGGAACTGACCGAAGAAGAACGCAAAATTATAGATCAACGGTATGACGAAATTTTTGGCACCATTGATACTAACAGTTCCTTCGGCGGGCAAAACACTGCATATGATGAATAAATTTTTCAGAGGAGAAATCTAAATGAAAATCTCAAGAGTAGATACCTATGTTTTACGCCATGATTTCAATATTCCAATCAGTGGCTCACAGGGGTATTCAAAAGAGCGATATATGCTGCTCACAAAAATTTCAACAGATGAAGGCTACATCGGTTGGGGAGAAGGCGGTGTTGCACCTTGCGCTTCTGTTATCAAGGAGCTCCTTGCGCCCGCTGTGATGGGACAGGATCCACTAAACATCAACAACCTGTACTTCAAAATGTATACCGCATTATCAAATGCGGGGTATACAGGCGGCTTTGGTGGAGACGCTATCGCTTCAATGGATATGGCTCTCTGGGATATTGCCGGAAAAGCAAGCGGCAAATCTATTTCCACTTTGCTTGGTGGCGCAGTAAGGACAAAAATCCCTGTATATGCGACCGGACTTTATTATTATGATCATGAAAATTCTTTGAAAATGCTGTTAGAAGAAGCTGACAGTTATGTACAGCGTGGTTTTAAAGCCATGAAAATGAAAATCGGAAAAGTTCCGATCAAAGAAGATATCAAGCGGATCAAGGAAGTACGGCGAATTATCGGCGATGATGTATTACTTTTTGTAGATGCAAATCAGGCTTATCACACTGCCGCTGCAATCGATATCGGCAAAAGAATGGAAGAATACAACATCGGTTGGTTTGAAGAACCGGTTATTGGTACGGATATCCATTCCTACTGTCAGGTTAAATATAATCAACCAATCCCCATTGCCGGAGGTGAATTACTGCGAAACCGGTTTGAGGCAAAAGAAATAGTCGGAAACCGGGCTTTAAGCATCCTGCAACCCGATGTAGAACGGTGCGGCCTTTCAGAAATCCGATATATCAGCGCCATGGCGAATGCATTTGGCATCCCCGTTTGCCTGCATTCATGGGGATCAACCGTAAACATAGCGGCCTCATTAGCCATCTCCTCAACACTTATGCCAACACCATATACCAATATGATGAAACCGCTTGAAAATGAAACTATTATGGAATTTGACCAATCTTACAGCCCAATTCGGGAAGCTCTGTGCGATATTGTTTTTGATATTCAAGATGGATATGTAGATATCCCCCAGGCTCCCGGACTTGGAATTCACATCAACGAAAACACCGTTGAAAAATTCTGTGTGAGTCATCTTTCTTCTGTTTGAGCGGTTAACGAATCAAACATTTTTGGGAGGTAAAAAATTATGATGAAGAAAAAATGGAAAAAAGTCATCTCCGCTTTTTTAGTTACAACATTTCTCTTTTCAATGATTGGTTGTTCAAGCGGCGGCGATACCGCCACTACCGACAGTTCTTCTGATACTTCTACAGAAGAATCCAACGAATCAGCATCCGGCGGCGGGTCATCTGGCGGCACTTATAAAATCGGATGGGCTGCAAAACAGATCACTAACGATTTCGACCGTGATTCTCTTGCTGCTTTTACAGAAGTCGTAGAAGAAGCCGGTGGCGAAATCACAACAACAAATGCTGATACGGATCTCGCTAAACATGCTGAAAATATTGAAAGTTTGTTAAACTCCGACATTGACGGCCTGGTTATCCATAATGGCGACATGATACAGACCGAGCCGCTTGTTGCTGCTGCTCAGGAAAAAGGTATTCCTGTTGTATTAATCAATTTCGCCAGCTGTATTGACGGTGCGCTTACGAATGTAAATGGTGATAACAGCATGCTCTCTTCTCTTTGCGCAAATGCTCTTCTCGCCTCTATTGATTACAAAGGAAAAATTATCTATTTCCACCTTGCAGGAGATCAGATTTGCGAAACTCGTCTGCGTATGTTGGAAGCCATGGCCGAAGACTATCCCGATGTAGAGATTGAAGTTATTAACACCGAAATCAATTCCGCCAAAGTACAGAGCCAGATGGAAGAAATTCTTACTGCCAATCCCGACCCGGGAAGCATTGCCGCTGTGGGCGGTGCTTTCGACCAGTTAGTATCCGGTGCCGTAGAGTCAATTAAAAACGCCGGACGCAACGAGATCAAAGTCGGAACAATTGATGGCGATATGCTTTCCTTCCAGCAAATGGCCGATCCTGAAAGTCCCCGTGTATTTACTGTAGCACAGGATATTCCTGAGATCGGACGGCAGGCCGCCTATGTTCTTCTTGATTATCTGAATGGCGAAAAAACAGAAGAAGATATTAGCAAACTTACATTTGTACCCTGCTATCTTTGTACAAGAGCCAACTTTGTTTCTACCGCCGAATTCCGTTGGGGAGAAGAATTTTGGGAAAAGTCCGGACTCGATAAATCCAACATCGAATCCACTTTTGATCAGACTCTTGAAGTAACACCTGTCAGCTCCATCGCTCCGGAATAAGCGATATAGTCTTTACTAAGGTTTGTTGCAAAAAACTGCCACACTGGCTGGGTTTGCCAGTCGGTGTGGCTTTTTATAACATTACAACCTTTGTACTTAACATTCAGGAACGGGGTAATGATTAATGAAAAACGGAAAAAAAATATTCGAATGTGTCGATATCTGTAAAAGCTTTTATAAAAACAAGGTCCTGCAACATATCAGCCTGTCTGTCTCCGAAGGAGAAGTCCGGGCTCTTGTCGGCCAAAACGGTGCGGGAAAATCAACATTAGTTAAAATCCTTACGGGTGTTTATCAAAAAGATGCCGGCAGCATTTTTTTCGATGGCAAAGAAGTAGATATTAAAAACCCCCAAGATGCCGAACAACTGGGGATTGCCATTATCCATCAGGACCAACAAATGGTTCCGTCTTTTGATGTCGTGCGCAACGCTTATCTGGGATCAGAACTTAAGAAAGCAAACGGCGCCCTTGATTTTAAAACCATGCGGGCACGCGTCGAGGAGCAATTAAAACTTATCGGAGCAGATTTTAAATCCAGTGACTTCTTAGCTGATCTTTCTGTTGGCAATCGCGAACAAGTCGCAATCATTTCTGCTCTCCTAAAAAATCCAAAGGTACTGATTTTAGACGAGCCCACAGCCTCGCTGAGTAATAAGGAAATCGAAAAACTTTTTGATATCATAAAAGTTTTATCGCAAAAAGGCGTCGCTATCATTTACATCTCCCATCATCTAGATGAAATCTTTCAAATTGCAGATTCCATCACGGTTTTGCGAGATAGCAAAAATCAAGGAAATTTAGAAATTTGTAACGTAACGCACGATGAAATAGTATCTCTCATGATCGGACATAAATTAGAGGAATACTATCCAAAGGAACCTGTTGAACAAGGGGATGTCATTTTAAATGTAAAAGGGCTTACCGAGGGAAACGTCCTCAAATCTGTCGACTTTACTGTTCACAAAGGCGAAATATATGGCATGGCCGGCCTGATTGGAGCGGGACGTACAGAAGCTATGTTAACTTTATATGGGGCATTGGAAAAGAAAGGTGGAAGTATTGAGATCAACGGGGCCCCCTATACTCCGCGTTCTCCCATTTCTGCCAAAAAAGCCGGTATTGCTTTTATTCCGGAAGATCGACGAAACGAGGGTATTGTTGGCAAAATGAGTATTGCTGAGAACTTATCTCTTGCAAATACCGCGAAAATATCCCGGCATGGACTTATAAATCGGAAACTTGAAAATGAGCTTTCTCAACATTCCATCGAGTCTTTGGCTATTTTATGCGACGGAAAAGATCAGCTGGTAAATGAACTTTCCGGCGGAAATCAACAAAAAGTTGTTGTCGGAAAATGGATGACCGGAAACGCTCACCTCTTTATTTTCGACCAGCCAACCACTGGCGTTGATATTGGTTCTAAAACAGAAATGTATAAGCTAATGGTTAATTTAGCCAAAAAAGGCTGTGGCATCATTTTTGTCTCTTCCGAAAATGATGAACTTCTCGGCATGTGTGATCGAATTGCCGTCTTTAACAAAGGAAAGATTACAAAAGTCCTGGACAGAAACGAGGCTACCGAAGAAAAGCTTCTCTACTGGTCCAGCGGAGGCAATGAGTCGGAGAAAAAACAGATTACAAAAGGCGGTGATATATAATGAAAATGAAGACAACGGTTTCTTTTGAACCAAGTGCGTTACTCAAATTTGGTTCTATCGTGATCATGATTGCCGTATTGCTCATATTAGGTTTACGTGTCCCTCTTTTTTTTAGACTTGAAAATCTAATGGATGTTTTAAAACAGGGAAGTATCCTTGCATTGGTAGCACTGGCTTTTCATGTCGTCCTTGTTGCTGGGGGCTTTGATATGTGCGGCGGCGCCACATTGAACCTTTTTACAAATCTCACTGCCTGGATGATCTTATCTCTTGGCATAAACGCAATGTACTCTATTCCAGTAGGAATCTTTCTGGGACTTTTAATCGGATGTATGAATGCATTTTTTGTTGCAGGGATGCGTCTTCCAAACTTTGTTGGAACTCTCGGAAGTATGTATATTGTACAAGGATTAACTGCCATGGTCAATCAAGGTGCAACCCTTACCATTAGAAATCAGGGATTGTTTTCAACTCTCGGTGGTGGTTACATTTTAGATCTTTTGCCCGTGCTTTTTATCATTATGATATTCATCGGAGTAATTCTTCATTATTTTCTAAAGCACACAAAAACCGGCCTTCGCTGTTGCGCATGTGGGATCAATCCGGTTGCTGCTGAAATGCGCGGTGTTAATCCTCGTAAATACCTGGCGCTCGGTTATATTATCTCAGGCGCACTACTTGGATTTGTAGGCGTTATGCGTTGTTCCTATTCAAATGGCGCCAGTGCTCTCAATGTCACTTTTGAATACCTTGTAAAAGCAATCATTTGCTGCTATTTGGGAAGTACAATGTCCAAAAACGGTGAAATGAATGTGCTCGGAACGATTATCTCCGCTCTGTTTATTGGAGCACTAAGCAATGCTCTGATTCTCAACAGTATCACAGATCAGGTAATCAACGGTATTCTCGGAATTGTTTTAATACTGTCAATTTTAGTAAAAGTAATTAAAAAGCGTGAAATCGGTCAAGTAACGCTGTTTTAATATTAAGACAAGGGAGTAATACATATGGAGAACAAAAGCAAAAATATAATCAATGAAATTTTTAAGAACTATAGCGTAATTATAAGCATCTTGGTTCTGTTCATAATTTTTCATTGTATAAACGATTATTTTTTACGTCCTAGAAACATTTTAACTGTTTTGACCAGTGCATGCCCTCTGATCGTAATGTCACTTGGCCTAATGACAACAGTTCTTGTTAGAGGAATTGATCTTTCTACTGCTCAGATCGCAGATGCAGTAGCTGTTGTTAGCTGTATTTCCATGGTAAAAGGCTGTTCCTCTGCCGAGGCACTTGCCATAGGGTTACTATTTGGTCTTGCAATGGGACTAATAAACGCTTTTCTTATGGCGTATCTCGGTGTCCCTTCTCTCATTGGCACGATGGGAATGATGTTTATTATCAGAAGTTTTGAACTTGTACTTACTAATGGTGCCCAACCGCAGATTATTTTTGCACTTCCCAAAACACAGACCGGTGCGTATCTCTTCATTGGACAAGGCAAAATCGGCGGTATATCTTTTATGATCGTGATCGCAATTATTGTAATAATTGTTATGTATTTCATTCGAGAACGTTCTGTATTAGGGCGTCACATGGACGCTCTTGCTTCCAACACACGCGCCGCTTATTTGTCTGGCGTAAATACAAGACTGGTTTTTGGAAGTACCTATGTACTTTGTGGCGTTCTTGCTGCTCTGGCAGGCATCATGCTGTCATCAAGAAGTGGTAGTGCCGTTCCAAAAGATTTGGAAACCTATCTAAATGATATTGTAATTGCGGTTTTCGTAAGTACACTTATTTCAAAAAAAGGACGTTTCAACGTGGCTGGGACAGTGATTGGCGCGATATTTGTTTGCTTTATTGCTAATTTTATTACGCTGGAAGCCATGGGTAACGATGTACGTTTTATCTTTAACGGTATTGTTATTATTGCTGCAGTTTCACTGACTGCATTCAAAGAACGCTCTGGAAAAGGCAAACGTTCAGTCAAGAAGCAATCCTCTGCCTCCACTTAATCTAGCCATCAAAATTTTAATCTGAAAGGAGATGTTTTTGTTATGAAAATGATCATTAACGGAAAAGCTACAGCTGCAAGCAATAATGCTTCTATTGAGGTCTTTAACCCTGCTACAAGTATGCCCATTGACTCTGTTCCTGCTGCCACAAATGAGGATCTTGAATTAGCGTTAGATACCGCAAAAAAAGGTGTTAAAATCTGGTCTTCTTATTCCTTTGAAAAGAGATATGAAATTTTATGCAACGTGGCGGATCGCTTATTAGAATCCAAGGAACTCCTTGCCGAAACCTTATGTAAAGAAAATGGAAAACCATATGCAGATGCTTTGGGTGAGGTAATTGGCGCTACGAAAGTTTTTCGCGGATATGCAGAAAAAATGAGGCATTTATACAAAGAAGTCATTCCCGATGAGGATAGTTTAATCCTTTTAAGCTACGATCCTCTTGGTGTAGTTGCTTGCATTGTTCCCTTCAACTTCCCTGTAGATTTATATTCGCATAAAGTTGCGCCTGCATTAGCCATGGGAAATGCTGTTATTGTAAAACCAGCTACTGTAACTCCTCTCGCCAATATTTTAATGACACAAATTATACTCGATGCCGGTGTTCCCGCAGAAGCTCTTCAGATCGTAACAGGAAGAGGCTCTGATATCGGTGAATATTTATCTTCTTCCCCTAAGGTAAACGCCATTTCGTTAACCGGCAGCACGGAAGCTGGAATTAGTGTATATGAAAACGCAGCCAAACACATGGCAAGAGTATCTCTTGAATTGGGCGGAAATGACGCTATGATTATCCTAAAAGACAGCGATATTGATCATGCTGTTGATTGTAGTATCGGAAGCCGCACTATGAATTCCGGGCAAGTTTGCGCCTGTATGAAGCGTTTTGTAGTCCATAATTCTATAAAAGAAGAATTCACAGAACGTCTTGTTTCCAAATTAAAAGAACTTCGTATGGGAGATCCTTTCGATCCAGATGTAGTAATGGGACCTTTAGTCAGTCGAGAAGCCAGCGAACAAGTACAGGCCCAGGTAGAACATGCAATCTCGCAAGGCGCCACCTGTATCCTTGGCGGAAAATGTCTCGACCATGCATATTTCCCCGTCACAGTACTTACAAATGTATCTCGCGAAAGTGATATTGCAAATGATATGGAAATATTCGGTCCTGTCTTTCCTATTATTGGATTTGACACAGAAGAAGAAGCCATTGAAATTGCTAATCAAACAACATATGGTCTTACTGGCTGTGTAATAACCAACGATTATCAGCATGGATATAAACTTGCCAATCAGTTAGATGTCGGGACCGCCAGCGTAAATGGAAGTTCTATCCGTCCACCATCACTGCCATGGACAGCTCATAAAATGAGCGGAATCGGAAGTGAAGGATTTGCCACCACCTTATTAGAAATGGTAGATAAAAAGAATATTGTTTTAAACGGTTTCTTCAAATAATATCAATTGGGGACGTGGTATTTTTAAAAATACCACGTCCCAGATTGAAAATACCCTGTCCCTTTTTGCATTTCTTACTAAATTCTTACCAGATTCCCAGCACATGCTGCATCCCAAGACTCACCAGTGTGATCCCGATCCAGCAGGCCATTCCCATGAGAATGGGCTTTCCGCCAGTCTTCACCAGCTTCACGATATTGGTGTTCAGCCCGATGGCCGCCATGGCCATAATAATAAAGAATTTGGACAGTTCTTTCAGCGGCGCGAACACATCCGCGGAGATCCCTGCAGACACTGCGATGGTGGTGATCACAGACGCCCCGATGAAAAACAGGATGAAAAATGGAAACACCTGCTTCAGGGATACATTTCCCCCTTCCTGCTTCTCCGCCTTCCTGGTGCGGATAAACGCCAGTGCCAGAGTGATGGGGATGATCGCCAGCGTCCTGGTCAGCTTCACTGTTACCGCCTTATCCAGGGTGGCGCTCCCCAGGTGATACATACTGTCCCAGGTGGAGGCTGCGGCCGTGACAGAAGAAGTGTCATTCACTGCCGTCCCCGCGAAGATCCCGAACGCCTCCCCGGAACTCTGGGAGAAGCCCAGGAATGTCCCCAGAGTGGGGAACAGCACCGCCGCCAGCACATTGAAGAAGAAAATAACCGAGATCGCCTGTGCCACTTCCTCATCGTCCGCATCGATCACCGGCGCCGTAGCCGCAATGGCCGAGCCCCCGCAGATCGAGGATCCCACGCCCACCAGCGTGGAGATCTTCCCCGGAATACGCATCACCTTATGAAGCACATAGGCGATGATCAGAGACGTAGCGATGGTGGAAACAATGATCGGCAGCGACTGTTTCCCTGTCTGCAGGATCACCTGCAGGTTCAGGCCAAACCCCAGCAGAATCACCGCATACTGCAGGATCTTCTTAGACGTATACTTGATCCCGCCCTCCAGGCGCTTCTTATCCTTTATCAATAATGTAAGGATCATCCCTGCGATAATAGCGATCACCGGTCCTCCAACAATAGGAAACCGCTTCCCCAAAAGCCAGGACGGCACCGCAATACACAGACACACAAGGATCCCCTTTCCATTCTTTCTTATAAAATCCATCTCATTCCTCCGCAAAATTTTATTGTCTCATTGTTTTTTTCCAAACGTAATGATATCATGACATTATAATTATGTAAAATTATGATTCATTATTTTATAATAAAGATATCTTATTATTTTTTTCAATCTGGGACGTGGTATTTTTAAAAATACCACGTCCCCACCAAAACTGTCGCCCCCATGAAAGGAGCCTGCCATGCTGGATTACCGTACTTTGACCTTCCTGACTGTCTGCCAGGAAATGAATTTTACCCGCGCTGCGAAAAAACTGCACATTTCACAGCCTGCCGTCTCGCAGCACATGCAATATCTTGAAGAGTATTACGGTGTGAAACTTTTTCGTTTTGTTGGGAAAAGTATTCTTCTGACGGATGCCGGGAAGCTGCTGAAACGTTCCCTGACCGCCCTCCACAACAATGAGCTCTACCTGAAGGAACAACTGGCTTTTCTTACGGACAAGAAAAGAACCCTGCATTTTGGTGCCACTCTGACTGTGGGCGAATTTATGATCGCCCGACCCCTCGCCGATTTTCTGAAACTCCACAAAGATGCGGACGTCTCGGTAACGGTGGCAAATACTGCCCAGTTACTGCAGCAGCTGGATGAGGGCTCCATCGATTTTGCCATTCTGGAGGGGGATTACTCCAGGGCCGCCTATTCCCACATCCCCTTCCTGACAGACCAGTTTGTCCCTATCTGCAGCTCCTCCCACCCTTTCGCCAATACACGGCGCGCCCTTTCTCTCACGGACCTTACCGGCGAAACGCTTTTGATCCGGGAACCCGGCTCCGGGACCCGCTCCATTCTGGAACAAGCGCTGAACAGCCACGACCTGGCGCCTTCCGATTTCGCCAACCTAATCACCATCGGAAATATGAACGCCATTAAGGAAATGACTGCTGCAGGCGCAGGGATCACCTTCCTCTATGAGACAGCGGTAAAATCCGAACTGAAAAACGGGACTATTCAAAAAATACCGATAACAAGCTTTGATATCCGGCACGAAATCTCCATTGTCTGGAAAAAGGACAATTTATTTCAAGAATTCTTCCTGGACGTCTTTCGGGAGCTTCAATTTAGGACGTAGCAAAATGCAAAAAGGCTACGTCCTTGTTTACACTTCAAACAATTTACAATTGTTAACAAATCGTTCTTATTTTCATCACAGTTTTATCACAGTTTCTGCCTATACTATAATTGTTCGCAAGAGGCGGACACTTATAATTCTTTTTCATAACTTTTTCCTCAGGACTGCACACCTCCCAATATGCAGTCCTTTTTAATTGTCCTATTATCTTGTTCCCTTCTTCTCCAACATCCGGCCATCAAAAAAGGAGCCGGTCACACCAGCTCCTTCAGATCCTGATACAATTGTTCCAGGTTCGCCCCTTCGTAATCTGCTCTTCCCGGCTCTTCGCCATGTTCCACGCACTGAGTCACCAGGTAGGTCTTCACCCCGAGCTCTCCTGCCGCCAGATCTTCCCGCCGGTCGTTTCCCACCATCAGGCAGCGCTCCGGCTTAAGATGGTTCCGCTCCAGGATCTCCTGGAAATACCCCACGCTGGGTTTGCTGTACCGACAGGTCTCGTAAGTAGTGATCTCCTCAAAATCCGCCGCGTCAAGCCCGGCCCAGCGGATCCGGTTCATGGTGGCGCACCGGGGAAACACCGGGTTGGTGGCAAGGTAAACTTTCTTCCCCTTCTCCTTCAGATACCGGATGATCTCTGCCGCAAAGGGATCCGGCCGGGTGGTGCAGATGGCCTGGTTGAAATCATTTCCGTAGAAATCCAGCACCTCCGTCTCCACTTCCTCCCGCCGGATGGACAGATCCTTGGAGAAGCTG
>NZ_DBGCJQ010000102.1:0-40983 GCF_048354975.1 Massilistercora timonensis
GCTCTCTCAAAGATTGAAACCATCTCCGCAGAAAACGCAGATCCCCTTCTTGCGGACTGCCAGTTCCAGGTGGCCTGCGACGTGACCAACCCCTTATGCGGGCCTAACGGCGCCACTTATATCTACGGCCCCCAGAAAGGCGTGACCAAAGATCTGCTGCTCCCCATTGACCAGAGCATGGCGCACTACGCCAAGATCACAGCACAGGCAACCGGGACCCAATACCTGGAATCCCCCGGTGCAGGCGCCGCAGGCGGACTGGGATTTGCCTTCTTAAGCTATCTTAAGGCTGCTCTTGTCCCAGGCATCGATCTTATCCTGAACGCCATCCGTCTGGAAGAAGAGCTTTCTGACGCAGATGTAGTGGTCACCGGCGAGGGACGGCTGGATCACCAGACCGCCATGGGGAAAGCTCCCGTGGGTGTGGCCCGGCTTGCCAGGAAATATCACGCCACTGTCCTGGCCTTCGCCGGAAGCGTCACCAAAGGCGCATCCGCCTGCAATAACGCCGGGATCGACGCATTCTTCCCTGTTGTCCGGGGAGTGACCACACTGGAAGAAGCCATGGATCCTCAGAATGCATGGGAGAACCTGCGGGCAACGGCAGAACAGGTCTTCCGGCTTCTTGCTTGCTTCTAACTTTTAGATATGGATAAAAAAACATCGTCCACAAACGTAGATCCCCGATTGTGGACGATGTTTTTATTATCTAGCTATTGTATACTTCTTCATCTAATACATGCAGACTCTTTGATACAAGTGTTGTTCCTGTCAAATCTCCTACATTATTTGCGGTTGTCGCAAATGGATCAAGAGTAGGCCAAACTGCCGCCAAAATCGGAATTAACGTCAATCCGGCATCGCCAATCAAAGTCTGAATAATAATCGTTGACATAACAATTCCTGATCCTTTTACACCTGCCGCACCAATAGAGAGAATCAAACTCAGAAAGATAAACTGGAAAATTCTCTCTGGTGTAATATCTAATCCAAACAGATTGCAGGCGAAAACCGCGATCACGCTATACTGAATTGCCGCCCCATCCATATTACATGTATTTCCAAGCGGAAGTGTGAGCCCGTATACCTTCTGCGGACATCCTAATCCCTTCTCAGCTACCCTCATAGATACCGGCAATGTAGCCGCAGAAGAAGTTGTAGTAAATGCAACCAGCATAGAAGCTGAAGCCTTCTTAAAGAATTTAAATACATTCACCTTTGCCAGGAATTTTAATACTGCCGGATAGAATATCGCCATAAACACTACAATTGTTACATCAATCGTGGCAATGAATACTAATACTTCTTTCATCATTGCGCCAGACAACGTTGAAATCATAGATGCCATCAACGACATAATACCAATTGGAGAAAGATTGATCACATATTCTGTAATTTTCAGCATTACATTATTTCCTTCTTCAATCAATCCTAACATCCGCGGAACTTTCTCGCCTAAAGCAAGAAGCGCAACTCCTAAGAAAAGGCAAAATATAATGATCTGAAGCATGTTTGCTTCTGCCATGGCATTGACAATATTGTCCGGAAACCAGGAAACAATATTTTCTACCATATCAAAATCCGAAGCTTCCGCTGCTTCTCCTGCTGACAGCGCCAGATCCGTCACATTCCGGCCTGGCTGAGTAATCATTCCTCCAATAACACCAAAGATACCCGCTGCCACTGTAGAAAGTGTATAATAAAGAACAATTCGACCACCGACGCTTTTTAGCTGTTTCACATCTTTCATCTGGCAGATTCCGTTTGTAATACTGAAAAAAACAAGCGGAACAATCAACATCTTCAACAGATTCAGGAAAATATCCCCCAATGGGGAAATTACTTCTGCTGCTTTCGGCGATACTACCCCAATCAGTATACCAACTGCGATCCCTATAAAGATCTGCGCCCATAAAGGTACTTTTTTAACTTTTCCCATGCTTTCTCTCTTGCAGGATGTTTTTTTTAATAATGTGTACCTGCTCTCCTTTCCTTTGACTTTAATGGCATACCGGTTATACCTTTTAGATTTTGTTTTATCATACTACAAATACAAAAATTCTAAAAATGGATTATTTTTCTTAATAATATAAATATATTTTATATTATTAAAAGCATAAAGAGAGGCCATGAACGCATATAAATGCTTTCATGGCCCATAAATTAATTATTTATAATATTTTGTGGTTTTCCCGACTGGAATGCTTTCAGATTTTGAACAGCTATATCCATCAGCCGTTCTCTAGATTCTTTTGGCGCCCAGGAAATATGCGGAGTAATAAAACAATTTTTTGCCTTTAATAATACATTGTCTTCTTTAATCGGCTCCGTGGAAACCACGTCTAACCCTGCTGCATATACTTTTCCACTATTCAAAGCATCTGCAAGATCCTGTTCAACGATCAAGGGGCCTCTTGAATTATTCAAGATAATTACTCCGTCTTTCATTTTTGCAATATTTTCTCGATTGATCATTCCTTCTGTTTCTGGGAATAATGGACAATGCAACGCAATTACATCTGATTGCGCAAATAAAGTATCTCTGTCAACATATGTAGCCGTTTCTTTACCTTTTTCACTTTCAAAAGCATCGTTTGCAAGAACTTTCATTCCCAGGGCTTTCGCAATTCTTCCAGTTGTCTGACCAATCCTTCCATAACCAATGACCCCCATCGTTTTGCCGGCTAATTCAATCAACGGATAATCCCAAAAACACCAATCTGGATTATTGCTCCACTCTCCTTTATGAACAACCTCCGAATGATATCCAATATGATGACAAATCTCCAAAAGGAGAGCAATTGCGAATTGTCCTACGGCATCTGTCCCATACGTTGGAATATTTGCTACAGGAATCCCTTTTTCCTTTGCTGTTGCTACATCTACCACATTGTATCCCGTTGCAAGAACTCCGATAAATTTAATCTGATTACATGCTTCCAATGTTTCTTTGGTAATTGGCGTTTTATTTGTGTAGACAATTTCTGCATCACCAATCCGCGTAATTACTTCCTCTGGAGAAGTCCGATCATAAACTTTCAGTTCTCCCAATTCCTCTAATCCATTCCAGCTTATATCGCCCGGATTAAGAGTATATCCGTCCAGTACAACAATTTTCATGGCAACTTCCTCCTTTGTGTGCTGCATGATTCAATTTCTGTCGGAATTATACCATGATTCAATTTTTTAAAAAAATAAATTATTTAATTATAATATATTTACTTTTTCTATTAATTTTCTATATATCCCCAATCCTTTTCTCTAAGATACTCCCGCAGCTTTCTCTCAAAAATTTCCACAGATTTTCTGGTGGCTTCGCTTGGATATTTATTTCTTACTTTATATGTCGGCCGTTCTGGAGGAAGCACTTCATTTGCAATTTCACTCACAAGAACCGGCCGAAGCTTTTGGATTCTTTCAACCACCGATATCGGCGCAATTGTCCACATCCGTTCCCTGGCCAACAAATGAAAAAGTAATTCAAATGTGTCAACCTGAAATCTTGAGCGCTTTCCTTTTGTAACCCACTGGTCATGCCAGATCTGATATCCCGTCTCCCAACTTAAAAAAATTTCCCTTTCAACGTCCAACTCATCTGTATGGATAATTTCTTTTTCTATATCTGCTTTTTCTGACTGGATAATATACATTTTTTCCTTTAGTATCGGTTCCGCGATAATATTTTTAAAATGAAGATAATGGTGCACAAAACCAAGATCAATATCATGATTTTCCAAATAATGATATATTTCTGATGAATAATGGGTTTTAATCCGAAGTTTGATTATTTGTTCATCTTCATCCAACATCCCACTATACAAATTAAACATCATGGCACTGTTAATGGTATCTGTGCAGCCAATCGTCAGATAAAGATTCTCCCTATCTTCTCTTAGACACTGCATTTCCTGCCAAAGATAGATCCAACGTTCTGCAATAGGAATAAAATCTTCTCCATAAGAAGTAAGCTCTATCTGCTTATATCCTTTTTTTCTGGTCATAAGCTGTACTCCAAGTTCTTCTTCCAGCGCTTTTAATCTATGACTGACTGTTGGCTGCGATAAGAACAGGTTTTCCGCTGTTTTTGTAATATTTTTAGTTTCTACGGCCATTAAAAATGTTTCAATTTCTGCCAGATTCATTTGCTCACCTCAAATTATAAACTTTTTTAATATTATACAGCAAAATTATTCATTTCTCAATTATTAAAACTTATGATATGATGAAATCAACAAAAAGCTCTTACAAGGAGGGAACGGAATGAATACAGAGCATGGAATTTTATTTTCTGATGAATATCAAAAATCTCTAAAGGCGCAATTTTGCTATGCAGATGCAGATCCTACTCATGGAAAACGACTTTTTTTTGAAAATTCCGGAGGATCATTAAGACTTAAAAAGGCCGTAGAGGCAAAAGCGGAAGTGGAGATGTTTCCAGATTGCCCGGAACGTGTCCGCGGAAGAGGTCTTGAGTTATCCGCTTATGTCAAAAACGGAACGGAAGATATTTTAAAAACTTTATTTGGCGCAAAAAGCGGTGCGCTTATTACAGAATTATCCTCATCACAGGCCATGTTTTTGGCAGTAGGAACTATCATGGAAGGCATCAATTGGGGAAAAAATGTTGTCACTTCCGCACTGGAACATCCCTCCGCTTTTGATGCAATGGAATACTATGCTAAAAGAACCGGAAGAGAATTAAGAGTAGTTCCACCCAATCAAAAAACCGGAGGTATTGATGTAGATACTGTAATGGAATACGTAGATAAAGATACCTGCGTTCTGAGTATTATGGCTGCCTCAAATATTTCCGGAAATATTATGGATATTAAGGAAATCACCCGCCGGGCCAGAGAAATCAATCCTGAGATCTACGTTATCTCTGACTCTGTACAACATGCCCCACACGCTATTATTGATGTCGATGACTGGGATATTGATGTTGCAAATATTGCTCCGTATAAATTCTTTGGAGTTCGCGGATGTGGCTATGCCTATGTGTCCGACCGGGTAGCTGTCCTTCCTCATCGCAAACTTATTCATAAACCAGCAGACGTATGGGCACTTGGAACTCCTACCCCAGGAAATTTTGCTGCTATGATAGCTGTGATTGATTATGTATGTGCTATTGGAGCTCACTTTACTGATAGTACGGACCGCAGAACTTTATACAAAGAAGGAATGTACCGTATCCATATGCAAGAGCGTGCCTTACTGTACCGTATGCTGGAAGGAACTGCAGAAATTCCTGGGCTTCGCCACATTCCAAAAGTAGAGGTTTATGTAGACATGGAAGATCTGACTTATAAAGATCTGATCGTTGCCATGGGCATCAAAGGCATTAATTATGCAGAATGTTCTCAGCGTTATCTAGATCATGGCGTTACCATCTTTGAACGAGTAAAAACAAGTCCTTATTCCCAGAGAATCGTAGAATCTCTCGGATTAGAAGGAGCCCTCCGAGTATCTCCACTTCACTGTCATGGAACAGATGATATTGATGAATTTCTTAAGATTACAAAAGATATAGCAGAAAGCGCATAAAGGCATTTCCCCAATACTCTTTAAAAATGGGCTACTGTAAGATTGCAGTAGCCCATTTCCTTTCACTTTTAAGAAACTAGGTCCCTACGAAGAAATGGCATGGGGAGAAGAAAAGGGCCGAGAGCAACTCCCATACGAATTATCACTACATGATATTCGCTGTTGATGAACATGCCCGCTTCCCATGTTTCCTCCATTTTTGTATCTTAACAACCAGATATCCCGCGCTTATGCCGATACAGACACAATCCAGCAGACATATAACCGGATTCACCGCCCATCCATCCCACCAGATCCGGTCTGCTATCAGAAGCCAAAACATAAGCTCCGCCAAAACATTCAGGAATCCCACGATCAGGATCTCTTTTCTCCCCGTGGCAAGGTATTCCCTTTTCTTCCTTTTTTCTCTGCGCTTCTTGGTAAAAGGCACTCCCGGCAAGAACAAATAAATCCCAATCGCGCCTGAAGCCATCCAGTAATTCAGCTTACCTATATCCCAGCAAAATGGATTGAATAAGAGCAGCAAAATCACCAGTTCTATTATCAGCGGGAATATCGTCCGTACTTTCTCGCCGCGTATCATTCGGATATATTCATCGTCAATGATCATAAGCCTCTTCTCTACTTTCTCAGAAACCCGCACATAACCGTCCCCGCCAACGCGATCCCCATCCGGCGCCCAGGACAAGATACGGTATCTTCCGGGAATCTGTCCCCTTACTAGCGGTTATGACAGAAAGTCCTTCCTCTCCATAATCCTGGATCAGAGAATCTACCTCCGCTTCCGTAACCTTCCCCCTTGCCTCTGACGCGATCCGGACTCCCCGGTATTCTTCCGCTGTGATAACAGGGCTTTTTTCCGTCCCATCAACCTGCTTTCCGGACAGGACCATGGAAACCAGCAAAACACTCATAACTGCCAAAGCAAGGACAAAAAATATTGTAACCGCTTTGAAACCTCTCTTTTCTTTCAAAATAAATGGCCCTCCTTTTTCGTCTTTACTATTTCAACGAATCAGGAAGGCCATTTGTGACATGATAAGATCAATATTTTAATTTTCTTTTTCAATGATAGACTCTGCCATTTTTAGAAGTTCTTCTACTTCTATATCTCCTGTCAGGTCATAATAAATATCTTCATCTGTCCAAAATACATATCCCATACAGTAATTCAAATTTGAATTTCTCTTCTACGGTGTCGATGGCCGCCAGGTAAAGAGAAAGCATATCTTATGTTCTCCTTCAGCTTCTGCTCTCATTATACCCGAGGACCGGACAAAAAGAAACCAGCCCTCCCTCTTCATTTACTAGAACGAATCGGAAAGGCTGGTTGTGACACTTTGCGTCAATTATTCTTCAATCTGGAATTTATGCTTGTAGTCTTCTTTTTCTTCGTCTCTTACCTTGGCGATACTTGCCACCGTATCTCCCTCTTTCAGGTTGATCAGCTTCACGCCGGAGGTAACCCGGCCAAGAACGGAGATTCCGCTGCACAGCATCCGGATGATGATCCCTTCTGTGTTGATGATCATGATCTCATCCTGCTCGTTGACGCCCTTGATCCCCACTACATTGCCGGTCTTCTCGGTGATCTTATAGCACTTCACACCTTTGCCGCCCCGGTTCTGAGCGGTGAATTCATCCATCAGCGTCCGCTTGCCCATACCCTTCTCAGAGACGATCAGAAGGTCGGTTCCCTGGGAGGCAAGCTGCATACCGATGACTTCGTCCCGGTCTGCCAGGTTGATCCCACGCACGCCCATGGAGGTTCTTCCGGTGCAGCGTACATCCTGCTCCTTGAACCGGATACACTGTCCGTACTTGGTAGCCAGGATCACTTCCTGATGTCCGTTGGTGAATTTGACTTCGATCAGCTCGTCGTCCTCCCGCAGGGTGATGGCGGCCAGACCTACCTTTCTCACATTGGCATATTCCTTCAGCGGCGTCTTCTTGATCAGACCCTTCTTGGTGGACATCATAAGAAATGCTTTCTCGCTGTAGTATTCTACCGGGATCACCGCGGTGATCTTCTCTCCCGGCATAAGCTGCAGGAGATTGATGATGGCGGTTCCTCTGGAAGTCCGGCTGGACTCCGGGATCTCGTAGCCTTTCAGCCGGTAGACCCGTCCGGTGTTGGTGAAGAACATAATGTAGTGGTGAGTGTTGCACATCAACAGATCCTCCACATAGTCCTCCTCCAGGGTCTGCATTCCCTTGATCCCCTTGCCGCCCCGGTTCTGGGCCTTGAAGGTGTCCTCGGACATCCGCTTGATATATCCAAGCTTGGTCATGGTGATCACCACGTCCTCCCTTGGGATCAGATCTTCCATGGAAATGTCGTACTCGTCAAATCCAATGGAAGTGCGGCGCTCGTCGCCATATTTTTCCTTGATGGCAAGGATCTCTTCCTTGATCACCCCAAGCAGAAGCTTGCGGTCCGCCAGGATGGCTTTCAAATGTTCGATCTGTTTTACCAGCTCGTTGTATTCCGCTTCCAGCTTCTCCCGCTCCAGACCGGTCAGCGCACGCAGACGCATATCCACAATGGCCTGGGCCTGGGCGTCGCTTAAGTCGAAGCGGTTGATCAGTTCTGCCTTGGCGATCTGTACCGTCTGGGAACCCCGGATGATACTGATCACTTCGTCGATATGATCCAGGGCGATCAGCAGGCCCTTTAAAATATGCGCCCGCTCTTCTGCTTTATTTAACTCATATTTTGTTCTTCTGGTGACCACGTCTTCCTGGTGCTTCAGGTAGTGGTTCAGCATATCCAGAAGATTCATTACTCTTGGCACGTTATTCACCAGCGCCAGCATGATCACACCGAAGGTATCCTGCAGCTGGGTGTGCTTGTACAGCTGGTTCAGAAGAACATTGGCGTTCACGTCTTTACGAAGCTCGATCACCACCCGCATGCCTTCCCGGCTGGACTGGTCGCTTAAGTCTGTGATGCCGTCGATCTTCTTATCTCTTACCATCTCCGCGATCTTCTCGATGAGACGGGCTTTATTGACCATGTAGGGAAGCTCGGTGACAATGATCCGGCTCTTACCGTTTGCCATGGTCTCAATATTGGTCACTGCCCGTACCCGGATCTTGCCCCGGCCGGTACGGTAGGCTTCCTCGATCCCCCGAGTTCCAAGGATGGTTCCTCCTGTGGGGAAGTCCGGTCCTTTTACGATCTGCAGGATCTCCTCAATGGTAGTTTCTTCTTTACCTGCGATCTGATCGTCGATGATCTTCACCACCGCGTCGATGATCTCTTTCAGGTTGTGAGGCGGGATATTGGTGGCCATTCCCACGGCGATTCCCGAGGTTCCGTTTACCAGCAGATTGGGAAATCTGGCCGGCAGTACGGTAGGCTCCTTCTCTGTCTCGTCAAAGTTTGGCATAAAATCTACGGTATCCTTGTTGATATCCGCAGTCAGCTCCATAGAGATCTTGCTTAAGCGGGCCTCAGTATAACGCATGGCGGCCGCCCCGTCTCCGTCCACAGAACCAAAGTTTCCATGGCCGTCTACCAGCGGGTAGCGGGTGGACCACTCCTGAGCCATATTTACCAAAGCGCCATAGATGGAACTGTCTCCGTGAGGGTGATATTTACCCATGGTATCGCCCACGATACGGGCGGATTTCCTGTGAGGCTTATCCGGTCCGTTGTTCAGCTCGATCATGGAGTACAGGATCCGCCGCTGTACCGGTTTCAGACCGTCCCGCACATCCGGAAGGGCCCGGGAAGCGATAACGCTCATGGCGTAATCGATGTAGGAGTCTTCCATTGTCTTCTTTAAGTCTACTTCATGGACTTTATCAAAAATGTTGTCTTCCATGTCTCTCTATCCTCCTACACATCCAGGTTCTTCACGTATTTCGCGTTTTCTTCAATAAATTCTCTTCTGGGCTCTACTTTATCCCCCATCAGGGTGGTAAAAGTAAGGTCCAATTCGGAAGTAGTCTCCTCGTCCATGGTCACCCGAAGCAGTACCCGGTGTTCCGGATCCATGGTGGTATCCCACAGCTGCTCCGCGTCCATCTCTCCCAGACCTTTATACCGCTGGATCTTATTGTTGGTATCTCGTCCTACTTCTGTCAGGATGTTGTCCAGCTCCTCGTCGCTGTAGGCATACCATACCTTCTTATTCTTCTCCAGTTTATAGAGTGGCGGCTGAGCCAGATATACATATCCTTCCTTGATAAGATCCGGCATGAACCGGTACAGGAAGGTAAGGAGCAGAGTACTGATATGAGCTCCGTCCACATCCGCATCGGTCATGATGATGATCTTGTGATATCTTAATTTGGAAATGTCGAAATCTTCGTGGATCCCGGTTCCAAAGGCGGTAATCATCGCCTTGATCTCCGCGTTGCCGTAGATCTTGTCCAGACGGGCCTTCTCCACATTCAGGATCTTGCCACGGAGAGGCAGGATGGCCTGGGTGGCCCGGTCTCTCGCCGTCTTGGCGGAGCCTCCCGCGGAGTCTCCCTCTACGATGTAGATCTCGCAGTTTTCCGGATTTTTGTCCGAGCAGTCCGCCAGTTTCCCGGGCAGGGACATGCCGTCCAGGGCAGATTTTCTCCGGGTCAGGTCTCTTGCCTTCCGGGCTGCTTCACGGGCACGCTGTGCCAGGACGGATTTTTCCACCGTCTGCTTGGCAACCTGTGGATTCTGCTCCAGGAAGATCTCCAGCTGGCGGCTGACCACGCTGTCCACCGCTCCTCTGGCCTCGCTGTTCCCAAGCTTCTGCTTGGTCTGGCCTTCAAACTGAGGATCCTCGATCTTCACGCTGATAATGGCGGTCAAGCCTTCCCGGATATCCTCCCCTGACAGATTTGGCTCTGTATCCTTCAATAGCTTGTTCTTTCTGGCATAATCATTGAAGGTCTTGGTAAGAGCGTTTCGGAATCCCATTACATGGGTACCGCCCTCAGGGGTGGTGATGTTATTTACAAATCCATAAGTATTTTCATTATAAGAATCGTTGTGCTGCATAGCCACTTCCACAGCCACGTTGTTCACCGTTCCCTCACAGTAGATGATATCTTCATAGAGGGGAGTGGTGCTGCGGTTTAAGTACTGAACGAATTCCTTGATCCCGCCTTCATAGTGGAAAGTTTTCTCAATGGGTTCTTCTTCCCGGTCGTCCCGAAGAACGATCTTCAGCCCTCTGGTCAGGAAGGCCATTTCCCGGAACCGCTGTTTCAGCACGTTATATTCAAACACAGTGGTATCGAAAATGGTATCATCCGGCAGGAAGGTAACCTTGGTTCCTGTCTTCTGAGGATCACATTCCCCGATCACTGCCAGCTTCTGCACCACTTTTCCACGTTCGTACCGCTGCTTATAAACTTTTCCCTCGCTGCAGATCTCAACCTCCAGCCAGTTGGACAGGGCGTTTACAACAGAAGCTCCCACTCCGTGGAGACCTCCGGATACTTTATATCCGCCGCTTCCGAATTTTCCACCGGCGTGGAGAACGGTAAACACCACTTCCACCGCAGGAAGTCCGGCCTTGTGGTTGATCCCCACCGGGATTCCACGGCCGTTGTCAACAACGGTCACAGAATTATCCTTATTGATGGTCACCAGGATGGTATCACAGAATCCTGCCAGAGCCTCGTCCACCGAGTTGTCCACAATCTCATACACCAGATGATGAAGACCTCTGGCCGAAGTGCTCCCGATATACATTCCCGGACGCTTTCTTACCGCTTCCAGACCCTCCAGGATCTGGATCTCGTCTGCGCCATATTCATGCTGTACTTTTTCTGTACCCATTTAGAATCCTCCTAATTTTCTTTTGCCACCTGTCCGTTCTGAACATGGAATACTTTATTGATGGAAAAACGATGACTGACAAATTCCTCCACACCTGTACAGGTGATCAGCGTCTGGATGTCGTGGATACTGTCTAATAAATAGTTTTGCCTGTGTTTGTCCAGTTCAGACAGTACGTCGTCCAGAAGCAGGATGGGCGTGTCGCCGATCGCTTTTTTTACCAATTCAATCTCAGAGAGCTTCAGGGAAAGGGCTGCTGTTCTTTGCTGTCCCTGGGAGCCAAATCTTCTCAGATCCAGATCTTTTATCTGAAAACAGATATCGTCCCTGTGAGGCCCTACGGAAGTGCTCTTTATTTTAATATCCCGCTCCCTGTTTTTCTTAAGGGCCTGTTCCAGAGTCAGATTTCCATTGCCCGGCTCATAGATCAGTTTGATATCTTCCCGCTCTCCGGTTAATTTTTTATGAATAGAAGAAACTATTTTATTTATTTCTTCAATAAAAATCTTTCTTCTTTCAATGATCGCTGTTCCATATTTTACCAGCTGCATATCCCAGATTTCAAGGGTAGAAATTAAATCTTTTTGGTAAGAAATTTCTTTCAGCAGATGGTTTCTCTGGTTGACGATCCGGTTATAGTTAGCCAGATTTTTCAGATATATTTTGTCCAGCTGAGACAATTCCAGGTCAATAAACCTTCTTCTCTCAGAAGGACCATTTTTTATAATATTCAAATCTTCAGGAGAAAAAAATACAATATTGACAATTCCAAATAATTCGCTTGCTTTCCGAATGGGGATCTTGTTGATGGCGATCCCTTTTGGACTGTTTTTCTTTAAGTGGATATCGATCTGATAGGACATCTGGTTTTTTCTGACGACAGCCTCTATATGGGATTCCTCCTGCTCAAACCGGATCATATCCCGGTCCTTGGAGCCTCTGTGGGACTTGGTGGTCCCGCAGAGATAGACCGCCTCAAGGATGTTGGTCTTTCCCTGGGCGTTATCCCCATAGAAAATATTTGCCCCGCCGTCAAATTTCAGGTTAAGAAGATCATAATTTCTGAAATTTTTTAATTTTAAAGACTCAATCTTCAATTTTGATTTCTTCCCCGTTATATGATACCACATCTCCCCCGTAGAGTTTCTTTCCTCTGCGGGTATCGGTCTCGCCGTTTACCTTCACCAGGCCTTCCTGGATCACTTCCTTGGCCTCTACACCGGAAGAAACCAGGCCGGCGGCTTTCAGCGCCTGGCCCAGTTTAATATACTCATCTCTCAGTTTGATCTCATACATACCTTGCGTCTCCTTTGTTATCTGCGAAACCCATTTAGGAAACTGCGTTGAAGTTCACCGGAAGGATCAGGTAAATATAGGATTCCTCATCGTCCCGGATAAAGCAGGGAGCTTTCGCGTTCATCAGATACAGGGTAACTTCCTCGTCGTCGATCACCCGAAGGGCATCGATCAGGAACTTGGGATTAAATCCGATGAGAAGGTCTTTCCCTTCTTTCTCGATCTCGATCTCTTCGTTCATGGAACCGATCTGAGACTTGATCTTCAGTTCCATCACCCCGTCCTGGATATTGATGATAATAGGCTTTTTATCTCCCTCTTTGATCAGCAGGGTTGCCCGGTCGATACAGTTGAGAAGCTCTTTTTTGTTGATCTTAAGTTTGGTCTCATAATCGCTGGACAACATCTGGTCGATCTTAAAGTATTCTCCCTCGATCAGTCGGGATACCACGATGGTATTGTCAAATTCAAATACGATATGGTTGTTGGTGTAAGAGATATTCACCAGACTCTCCACTTCTCCGGAGAGGATCTTGCTGATCTCGATCAGGGTCTTGCCCGGAACGATCAGCTTCTTGTCTCTGACTTCATTCTTCAGTTCCATCTTCCGGATGGAGATCCGGTGTCCATCCAGGGAGATCACCCGCAGCACATTGTCTTTGATCTCAAACAACTCTCCCGTCATCATCTTGTTGCTCTCGCTGTCAGAGATGGAGAAGATGGTCTGACGGATCATTTCTTTCAAAGTAAACTGTGAGATTTCGATAGAATCTTCCTTCTCGATCACCGGCAGATAGGAGAATTCTTCTCCCGGCTTGCCGGCAATGTCAAATTTCGCTTTCTCACATACAATAGTGGTCTGAAGATTGTCATCTGTTTCGATCACAATATCATTATCCGGAAGCTTGCGCACGATCTCGGAGAAGATCCTTGCGTCGATGGCGATCATACCCCTGTCCAGGATCTCTCCTTCGATCTCCGTCTGGATCCCCAGTTCCATGTCATTTGCCGTCAGGCGGATGATATCTGTGGTAGCGTCGATCAGGATACACTCCAGGATAGGCATGGTTGTCTTGGAAGGAACTGCCTTGCTTACAATGCTGACTCCTTTGGCCAGATTCGATTTGGTACAGATGATCTTCATGGTAAAACTCCTTTCGCGGGGGAAATAGATATTATGTATGATTTATTTCCGTATTCTTCTTCTTCGTAGTGTGGAATCCGTGGATAAGTGTATCTGTCCCTTTATTTATCAGGCTTTCTGGTTTTTATAACCAGGTGGATTCCCGTTTAGGCTGCTGTGAATGTTATCTGGATAACTTTTTTCTTTCTTTTTTCTTTTCTCTGTTTTCCATCTGGTATTCACAGAGTTATTCACATCAGGCCGGATTTATTTTCTTCTTTATTATATTGATGGTGTTGGCCAGAGTCTCGTCTTCCTTTATTTCAATGGCGATCTTATCCGCCCCGTACTTAATGGTGGAGTGGTCTTTTCCACCCAGGATGACGCCGATACTTTTCAGGGAGGTATCGGTCATGCTGCGGATAAAGTACATGGCGATTTGTCTTGGGATGGCGATCTCCGCGTTTCTTTTATTACTCTTTAAGTCCGCCACGGATATATTAAAGTGATCCGCCACGATATCCAGGATCAGTTCCGGAGTCACTACCCGGTTATTCTTGGAAGAGATGATATCCTTTAAGGCTCTGGTAGCCAGGTTAATATCAATGGGATCCTGATAGCTGTTCAATTTATAGAGCGCGATCAGCTTATTGAGAGATCCTTCCAGTTCCCGGATATTGGTCTTGATGTTGGTGGCGATATAATCCAGCACATCATGAGGAATGTTGTATTTCTCCAGATGGTCCAGCTCGATCTTCTTCTGAAGGATGGCCATCCTGGTCTCATAGTTAGGCGCGGAGATATCCGCGATCAGTCCCCACTCAAACCGGGTCCGCAGTCTTGCCTCCAGAGTCTCGATATCTCTGGGCGGCTTATCACTGGAGATGATGATCTGCTTGCCGGAAGTATGTAAGTGATTAAAGGTGTGGAAGAATTCTTCCTGGGTACTCTCCTTGCCGATAATGAACTGGATGTCGTCGATCAGAAGTACGTCGTTGTTCCTGTATTTCTCCCGGAACTTGACGATGGCAGATTCATTTCCTGAGGTCTTCCCGTTCTTCAGGGCGTCGATCAGCTCGTTGGTGAAGGTCTCGCTGGTAACGTAGAGAACCTTCTTCTTTGGATTCTTCTCCAGGATAAAATGGGCGATGGAATGCATAAGATGGGTCTTGCCCAGTCCCACGCCTCCATAAATAAAAAGAGGGTTGTATACCTCTCCCGGAGATTCCGCCACCGCAAGGGAAGCGGCGTGAGCAAAGTTGTTGTTTCCTCCGACTACGAAGGTGTCGAAGGTGTACTTTGGATTTAATCCCGCCTTCTCTGCCAGACTTTTGGTCCTCTTATGCTGGTTTGCCTCCGCCGCCAGACTTTGCAGTTCTGTCAGCTGGCTGCTGTCCTCGGAGATGAACTTCACTTCGTATTCCACACCTGTGATCTCAGCGATGCACACCTTCAGTGGAAGGAGATACTTTTTCTCGATGTACTCTACACTGGCGTTCATATTTACCAGGATGAACACCGTATCGTCAATGACATCGTAGACCTTCAAAGGCTGGATCCAGGTGGTAAACGATACATTGGACAGCTCGTGCTCTACCCTCAGATGTTCAATTATTTCAGGCCATTTTTCCTCTACGATATTCATTGCGGTATACTCCTAATCTTAAAACTTACTCTTATCTATTCTACATCAATTTATAGATTTAGGCAATCTTTAATACCTGTGGATAAAGTTATCAAAATGGAAAAAAGGCTTGTTCATTAAAAAGAAGAATGAAAAATTTTTCTTATTCACATATTATCCACCTGAATTAAAATAATTTTCCACATTTTGTGGATAACTAAAAACAGGCAAAAATCAAGAAATTGCTTGACGTACGGGCATTTATTTAATATAATCTAGAATGATGTCTTTAGGAAAAACAGGAGGTGGATATCAATGAAAATGACATTCCAGCCAAAAAACAGACAGAGATCTAAAGTTCATGGTTTTAGACAGAGAATGAGCACAGCAGGTGGAAGAAAAGTACTTGCGAGCAGAAGAGCAAAAGGAAGAAAGAAATTATCAGCTTAGGCCGCATATATGTGGCCTTTTCTTCTCTCAAAATCAGGAGAAATCAAGGGTATGGAATATTCCGGATCATTAAAGAAAAACAGAGATTTTCAGACTGTATATAAAATAGGAAGATCATACGCGAATAAATATCTGGTCATGTATGTAACTGAGAATCATACAGACCGGAACCGATTGGGAATATCCGTGAGTAAGAAAGTAGGGAACAGTATCGTCAGGCACCGCCTGACCAGACTGTTAAGAGAGAGCTATCGACTGCAAGAAGACCGGTTCCAGCGTGGATTGGATATTGTGGTGATCGCAAGAGCAGGCGCAAAGGGAAGAACATATCAGGAGATCGAAAGTGCGCTGATCCATCTGGCGGGTCTTCATAAGATCATAGATTAGAGGTGGCACTGTGAAGAAGATCATGCTTGCATGTATCCGTTTTTATAGGAAATATCTGTCAGCTCTTAAGGGTTACTCTACCTGTAAGTTTTATCCGACCTGCTCTCAGTATGCCCTGGAGGCGATTGAGAAGTACGGGGCTCTCAAGGGAGGGTTGATGGCGGCGTGGAGGATCTTGCGCTGCAATCCATTTTCAAAAGGTGGGTACGACCCGGTTCCTTAATGGAAATATAGTTACGATGGAGGAAGAAAAGAATGACTGGAAGTTTACTGACTGCAGCCAACTGGCCGATCATCGGACAGATCTGTACGCTGCTTGGTAAAGTAATGAACGCGATCTATATGATGCTGGACAATATCCTGACTACAGATCAGGGTCTTGTGGGACTGTCCATCATCATTTATACGATCCTGGTGTATACCTGTATGATGCCGCTTACCATCAAACAGCAGAGGACCTCTAAGATGACCTCTGTGATGAATCCGGAGATCCAGGCAATCCAGAAGAAATACAGAAATAAAAGAGATCAGGCTTCCATGCTGAAGCAGCAGGAAGAGATGCAGCAGGTTTATGACAAGTACGGCACATCTATGATGAGCGGATGTCTGCCTCTTCTGATCCAGATGCCACTTCTGTTTGCTCTCTACCCGGTTATCTATGATATCCAGGATTATATCCCGGCGCTGGAGGGAGCTCCGGCTGCGGTTAATCAGTTTCTGACCATTCCGGATCTTACCATCTCTCCCTGGACCATGATTCGTCACAGTGGGGATTACGGACTTCCGGCCGCGGTGATCATTGTAACGGCCATCCTGCTCCCGGTACTTTCCGCTCTCACACAGTTCGGAAGTATCAAGCTGAGCCAGGCCATCTCCGGAACGGTGATCGACAAGGACAATCCCATGGCGGGAACCATGAGGACCATGAACGTGACCATGCCGCTGTTCTCTTTATATATCGTATTTACCCTGCCTACCGGTATTGGTATCTACTGGATCGTCAGCGCGGTGGTAAGATGTATCCAGCAGATCTTCATCAACAAACATCTGTCCAAGATGTCTGTGGACGAGCTGATCGAGAAAAATAAAGAGAAGGCAGAGAAGAAGCAGAAAAAACGTGGAGAGAGAGCAGAGCGGATCAATGCCATGGCTCAGACCAATACCAAGAGTCTCAGCGCTTCCGCAAGGAAACAGGCTTCTTCCATGAGCGAGAAGGAAAGAGAAGAAAAAGTAGCCAAAGCAAAGGCAAACGCAGATCAGGCGAAAGCCGGAAGCCTTGCAGCGAAGGCGAACATGGTAAAGAAATTTAATGAAAATAAATAAACAAAAGGGGGCTTTTGTCATGGATGAATATATTACCGTATCGGCAAAGACATTGGACGACGCGATCACAGACGCGTTGGTTGAGCTTGGTGTTACCAGCGACCAGCTGGATTACATCGTAATTGAAAAAGGAAGCGCCGGATTCCTTGGGATCGGTATGAAGCAGGCAGTGATCAAAGCCCGCAGAAAACAAGAAGAGCCTGTTGAAGCTGCAGAGCCGGAAGCTGTCGCAGAGGCACCGGTAAAAGAAGAATCGGTAAAAGAAGAGCCGGCAAAGGAAGAGAAACGGGATAACCGGAAGAAGAAAAATAAAAAATCTTCTCATCATAAAGACCACAAGGAGCAGGATGAGCATAGAGAAACCGCTCCTGTAAAGGAAAAGAAAGAAGTTGAACTTGCCCCGGTAGAGGAAGTTACCATGGAAACCTGCAGAAAGTTCGTTCAGGACGTTCTGGAAGCCATGCATATGGAAGATGTTCAGGTAACTGCCAGCGTAGATGAGGAAGGCGCTCTTGCCATTAATATGGATGGAAAGGATATGGGTATTCTGATCGGAAAGCGTGGACAGACTCTGGATTCTCTTCAGTATCTTACCAACCGGGTAGCCAACAAAATGCAGAGCGGTTATGTAAGAGTGAAGCTGGATACGGAAGACTACCGGAGAAGACGGAAAGAGACGCTGGAGAACCTGGCCAAGAATATTGCCAGCAAGGTAAAACGGACCAGAAGGACCGTTGCTCTGGAGCCTATGAATCCTTATGAGAGACGGATCATCCACTCCGCTCTCCAGGCGGATCCGGCGGTAACCACCCACAGCGAGGGAGAAGAACCCTACAGAAGAGTGGTTGTAACCCTGGTAAGAAAATAAAATATACATAGAAAACGGGAACCGGTGATCATCCGGTTCCGTTTTTTAATCCCCTAACAGGAGATTTTTTTGATCATGTTTTTTAGCATCTCACAGCTTTGATCAAACCGGTTTTTCTCCTCTTCGGTAAGATCCAGTTCTTTCAGAGGGGTAGCCCCTTCTTTGGAAATGATACAGGGGATCCCGGTATAAAGTCCGCTCTGACCGTATTTTCCCTTGGGATCTACAGAGCAGGGAAGGATCTTGTGTTCATCTCCCAGGATAGCCTGGATGATCTGGACGGCGGACATGCCGATGCCAAATTCTGTGCTTCCCTTATGAAGGGCGATCTCACATCCTGCAGTAATGGTCTCCTTCTCGATCTGCGCCTTCTGCTCTTCTGTAAGAAGCTGTTCCACCGGAAGGCCGCCGGCTCTCATCTGGGACCAGACGATGGTCTGGCTGTCTCCGTGCTCTCCGATACAGTATCCCTGGATATCTGAAGGGGCAAGGCCGAGAGTTTCCGCTACTCTTGCCCGGAGTCTTGCAGAATCCAGAGCGGTTCCGGTACCGATCACATCGGCGTCGATCTTCTGGCTGATATACCAGGAAATGAGATCACAGGGGTTGGTAAGAACGATCATAGTCCCTTTGAAATGATTTTTCTGCACTTCCGGCAGGATCTGATCGATCACGGCGATAGACCCGGACAGCTCCTGCAGCCGATCTTCATCACAGATCTTGCCGCAGGCGGTCATCACGGCGATATCTGCATCTGCCAGGTCCTCATAACTGCCGCTGCGGATCAGAGTCTGTTTGCCAAGGTAGGGCATCATATCTGCCAGATCCCGGATTTCTCCCCATTCCTTTTTCTTATTATAATCAATGCCAACCAGTTCGTTGGCGATCCCGCTGATGGCGAGGATCTCCATCACATGGGCTCCAAGATGTCCAAGCCCGATCACTACTACTTTTCTCTTCATAGGAGCCTCCTTTATTCCCATCGGGTGCCGATTCCTGCTTTGACGGCGTTGTCATAGATCCTTCTTGCGGCCACCAGATCCTGAGTAGCGACGCCAACAGTTTCAAACACGATGATTTCCTCATCATTTTCTCTTCCCACAAGTTCTCCTTTGATCACCTGTCCCAGATCGCCGGTGAAATCTTCCTTTGTTATGGTGCCCTCTTCAAGAGGGATCAGGATATCGCCGGATTCAGAGAGAACAGCCTCTTCGGAATCAAAATAGAGCTTGCTTGCCCGAGTAAGGATCGCGGGATCCATCTCCTGCATGTGCGGCTGATAGGCGCCAACACAACTGATGGTAGCGCCGGCCTTGATCCTGGAGGCGTCAAATACCGGTTTGGAAGAAGGTGTTACAGTGATCAGAAGATCCGCGTTGTCAACCGCCTGATCAGAACTTTCCACCGGGATGATCTTCGTGCCGTAGGACGCCAGTTTTGCTTGCATCTTTTCTGCAAATGCTTTCGTACGCTCCGGATTTATGTCAAATACTCTTACTTCCTCCAGATCCCTTACAGCGATCATAGCTTCCAACTGCGTGGCGGCCTGTCCGCCGGTACCGATAAGCGCGCCGATCCGGCAGTCTTTTTTGGCAAGCACATCGAAAGCCGCCCCGGAAGCTGCTCCGGTTCGAAGCTGTGTCACATAGGTCCCGTCAAGAACCGCTGTCACAATGCCGGTGGTACCGTCGATGAGAAGCACCTGGGCCGGAGAAGAAGGCTTCCCGTTATCAATATTATGGGGGAAGATATTGATGATCTTCAGGGAGGCAGTGTCCATATCCGCTACATAGGCCGGCATAAACAGGAAACACCCCTCATATTTCGGCGCCTGGATGTTGGTACGAAGAGGCGCGTCGCACTTGCCCTCCACTACCAGTGTAAACGCATACTTGTCGGCTTCGATGGCATCCTTCATGGTAAATACCTTTTTGATGTCTTCTCTTGATAATAACAGCATAAAAAATATCCTCTCTTTCTT
This sequence comes from Massilistercora timonensis, assembly GCF_048354975.1. NCBI lineage: Bacteria > Bacillati > Bacillota > Clostridia > Eubacteriales > Massilistercora > Massilistercora timonensis. Next base: position 20,373 of record NZ_DBGCJQ010000102.1, read on the forward strand.
CTTATATTTTCAGAACTGGCTGCCCGTGCTGGATATGAACGGACATCAGTTTTCTTACCTGATCTTCTTGATGGGATTCCATCAGGTCAATGATATTACGGTGTTCCTGAAAGGCCTGTTCCCAGTTGTTTTCCAGTTTTCCTCCCAGGATGAGTACACGCTTTTGCAGCAGGGAAATGCTGGTGATCAGCTTCTCAAACCAGATATTTCCGCAGAACTGGCCGATCCTGGTGTGGAACAGACACTCATATTCGATCAGTTCCGCGGTTTTCTGTTCCTGGAATGACTTTTCCTGGAGACGGACGATTTCCCGCAGTTCCCGGCACTGATCTTCGTCTGCGGTTTTGGCGACCATTCCGGCCACTTCTACTTCCACCAGCCTCCGTGCCTCTACTGCGTCCTGGATGTCTTTTTCCGTGATCTTTGCCACGATGATGTTCCTGGAGGGATTGACTTCTACCAAGCCTTCGTATTCCAACTGTTTTACCGCAGTTCTTACGGGGGTGCGGCTAATAGCCAGTTCTCCTGCAAGCTGTTCTTCTGTGAGGATCTGGCCCGGCTGAAATTCTCCGGTAACGATGGCGTCTTTGATACTTTCGTAAGCTCGTTCAGAAAGCGATTTTTTATTTCCGATCTGCGTTAATGGCATATTTTTTCCTCACTTTATAATGTGTATGTATTTGTATACAATTATAGTTTCAGATAAGAATGGTGTCAAGATAGTTTGAGAAAATGATTAACATTTACAATCAGAAGTAAAAAACGTATAATAAGAACATTGAGAGAAACCACACAAGGAGGAATCCCCATGAATGATCCATATTCCGGCACCATCGCCGCGATCTCTACAGGGATGAGTAATTCCGGGATCGGCATTGTCAGGATGACAGGGCCGGATTCCTTTGCCATTATTGATAAAGTATATCAGGGAACCAGGGAGAAGAAACTTTCTTCCCAGGACAGTCATACCATCCATTACGGATATATCTGTGATCAGGGGGAAGTGATCGACCAGGTTCTGGTGATGCTTATGCGGGGGCCTCATACCTATACCGGGGAAGATACGGTGGAGGTAAACTGCCATGGTGGCGTCTATGTGGTAAAGCGTGTTCTGGAGACCATCCTTGCAGCCGGCGCAAGACCGGCCCAGCCTGGTGAGTTTACCAAACGGGCATTCCTTAACGGAAAGCTGGATCTCTCTCAGGCAGAGGCGGTGGGCGATCTGATCGCCTCCCAGAATGAATATGCCCGCCAGAGTTCTGTCAGCCAGTTAAGAGGAAGTGTAAAGAAAAAGATAAGTGAAATTAGAAATAAAATAATTTACCAAACAGCATTTATTGAGTCTGCCCTGGATGATCCGGAGCATATCAGCGTGGATCATTACGGAGAGGAACTTCTTCCTATTATAGAAGAACTCTCCGGTGAGATCCGCCATCTTCTCTCCACCTGCCAGGACGGCAGGATCATAAAGGAAGGGATCCAGACGGTGATCCTTGGAAAGCCTAATGTAGGGAAGTCTTCTCTTCTCAACGTACTTACCGGTCAGGAGCGGGCGATCGTGACGGATATCGCAGGGACCACCCGGGATATCCTGGAGGAGCATATCAACCTGGGAGGGATCTCTCTCAACGTGCTGGACACCGCCGGGATCCGTAAGACAGAGGACGTGGTGGAGAAGATCGGCGTAGATAAGGCGAGGGAATACGCTTCCAGAGCCGATCTTATTATCGCGGTGATCGACGCTTCCACTCCGCTGGATGAAAATGATCTGGAGATCCTTGAGATGACCTGTGACAAGCCCTCGGTGATCCTTCTCAATAAGTCGGATCTGGAGATGGTAGTCACAGAGAAAGATGTGGAAAATGCTATTTATGAATTAAATCCTGCAAGAAATAAAAACGTTTCTACATTCAAAACACCAGTAATAGAGATATCTGCGAAGAAATTACTGGGAATCGACGAATTCGAATCCATAATTAAAGACTTGTTTTTTGCAGGAAATCTTTCATTTAATAATGAGATCTATATTACCAACCTTCGTCAGAAGACGGCGCTGGAAGACGCTTACCACTCTCTTCTGAAAGTAAAGGAAAGTATTGAGAACGGGATGCCGGAGGATTTCTATTCCATTGATCTGATGGCAGCTTATGAATCCCTGGGAAGCATTACGGGAGAAACGGCAGGTGAGGATTTAGTCAATGAAATATTCAGCAAATTCTGTATGGGAAAATAAAGATCATTATGACGTGGCAGTGATCGGCGCCGGCCATGCAGGCTGCGAGGCTGCGCTGGCCTGTTCCAGGCTGGGATTCAAGACCATCGTGTTCACTGTGAGCGTAGACAGCATTGCCCTTATGCCCTGCAATCCCAATATCGGAGGAAGTTCCAAAGGTCATCTGGTGCGGGAAGTGGATGCGTTGGGAGGCGAGATGGGAAAGGTGATCGACCGGACCTTCATCCAGTCCAAGATGCTGAACCGCTCCAAAGGGCCGGCGGTCCACTCTCTGCGGGCTCAGGCGGACAAGAACCGTTACAGCGCGGCCATGCGCCAGGTATTGGAGGATCAGGAGAACCTGGAGATCAAGCAGGCGGAAGTGGTGAAGATCCTGACGGAAGAGGATCAGGTTACAGGCGTACAGATCTACTCCGGCATGGTGATCCCCTGCCGGGCCGTGATCCTGTGTACCGGCACCTATCTCCGGGCCCGGTGTGTCTACGGGGATGTGAGTATGAATACAGGGCCAAACGGGCTTCAGGCGGCCAATCATCTGACGGAATGCCTGAAGGATCTGGGAATCCGGATGTATCGCTTCAAGACCGGGACGCCGGCCAGGATCGACCGGAATTCCGTGGATTTCTCCAGGATGGAGGAGCAGTTTGGCGATGAGCGGGTGGTGCCCTTTTCTTTCACCACAGATCCGGAGGATGTGCAGATCGATCAGGTTTCCTGCTGGCTTACCTATACCAATGAGAAGACTCATGAGATCATCCGGGCCAATCTGGACCGCTCTCCTCTCTTCTCTGGTATGATCGAGGGAACCGGGCCCAGATACTGTCCTTCTATAGAAGATAAAGTGGTGAAATTCGCGGATAAGAACCGGCATCAGGTGTTTATCGAGCCGGAAGGTCTTACTACTAACGAAATGTATATCGGCGGCATGTCCAGCTCTCTTCCCGAGGACGTCCAGTACGCCATGTACCGGACAGTTCCGGGGCTTGAGCATGTGAAGATCGTGCGGAACGCCTATGCCATTGAATACGACTGTATCGACGCCAGGCAGCTCATGCCATCCCTGGAATTCCGCAAGATCAAAGGGCTCTTCAGCGGCGGCCAGTTTAACGGAAGTTCCGGGTATGAGGAAGCGGCGGCCCAGGGTCTGGTGGCAGGGATCAATGCGGCCAGGAAGCTTCAGGGAAAGGAGCCCCTGATCATCGACCGTTCTGAGGGTTATATCGGCGTGCTGATCGACGATCTGGTGACAAAGGAAAGCCATGAACCTTATCGGATGATGACTTCCCGGGCGGAATACCGGCTGCTTCTGCGCCAGGACAACGCGGATCAGCGGCTGACGGAAAAGGGCTATCAGGTGGGGCTGATCAGTCAGGAGCGATATGACCGGTTATTGAAGAAAGAACAATATATCGCCAACGAGATCAAGCGGCTGAATCATACCAATATCGGCACCGGCTCTTCTGTTAATCAGCTTCTGGAGCAGCATGGCAGCACGCTTCTCTCCTCCGGGACTACCCTGGCGGAGCTGATCCGCAGGCCGGAACTCTCCTACGAGATTCTGGCCCCGGTGGATGAAGGACGGCCTCAATTCCCGGCGGATCTTGCAGAAGAGATCATGGAACAGATCAACATATCCATCAAGTACGAGGGGTATATCCGGCGCCAGGAGAAGCAGGTGGAACAGTTCCGGAAGTTGGAGAAAAAGCGGATCCCGGAAGATATTGATTACGACCAGGTAAAAAGCCTGCGTATCGAGGCGGTCCAGAAGCTGAAAGAATACCGTCCGGTGTCCATCGGACAGGCTTCCAGGATCTCCGGAGTCTCCCCGGCAGATATATCGGTATTGTTAATATACCTGGGAGGGGTATATGGAAAGGACAGATAACGTGACAGAGAACAGAATCCAGTTATTAAGGGAAGGGCTTTCTTCCTTCCCCGTGAAACCAACAGACAGACAGCTGCAGCAGTTTCTGGACTATTATGATATTCTTACAGAGTGGAACCAGGTGATGAACCTGACGGCCATCACAGACTATGAAGAAGTGGTGGCAAAGCATTTTGTAGACAGCATCTCTCTTATCCAGGTCACAGATCTGAATCGGGAGATGAAAGTGATAGACGTCGGCACAGGGGCAGGCTTCCCCGGGATCCCATTGAAGATCCTGTTTCCGGAATTGAAGATCACTCTTCTGGATTCTCTGAATAAACGGATCCGATTTTTGAACGAAGTGATCAGTAAGCTGGAGCTGACTGATGTGGAAGCCATCCACGGGCGGGCGGAAGATTTTGCCCGGCAGAAGGAATACCGGGAGCAGTTCGACCTGTGTGTGTCCCGGGCGGTGGCCAACCTCTCTACTCTCTCTGAGTACTGCCTTCCTTACGTAAAGAAGGGAGGATACTTTATCTCCTATAAGTCCGGGGATATTGAAGAGGAAGTAAAGGCTTCCGGGAAGGCTCTTGGCATTCTGGGAGGAGAACTGGAAGATGTGGTGAAATTCTCTCTTCCCGGCACGGATATTGGCAGAGCCTTTGTGAAGATCAGAAAGATAAAAGATACCAGTAAGAAATATCCAAGGAAAGCCGGCCTTCCGGCAAAAGAGCCATTGTAGACGGATCTGCAATGGCTCTTCTTCTTATCATTATTTTGAAAATAAGATCTGTACCTGCTCCAGGAATTTTTCCGGTGCTTCTATCTGGGGTAGATACTTGGTCTCTCCTATGGAAGCAATCTCCACGGAAGGAAGAATGGACCGGTACTCTTCTGCCGCTTCCTGGTAAGAAGGATCTTCTCCGTGAATGATATAGATACTGTTGTTGATGGAACTCAGACAATGCTTAAGATTCACTGTGGTGTAATGTCCCATCTGGCTGGACAGAAGATATTTGCTTATTGCCCCGCCGGAATGAGAGGCTTCATAGTAAGTCTTGATCATCTCTGAAGTTACATTCTCCGGATGGAAGAAATATTCCTTCCGGAACAGAGATTCAATATGGTCTTCCTTTACCAGCATATTGTAAAGGAATGTTCCAAATACAGGAGTATTGATCATCCAGGTCAGAGTCTTACTTCTCTTTCCGGGGATCCGCCCCAGTTCTTTTATATCTTTCGGGTTCACGAAGATCATCTCATCGATAAGAGAGGGATCTGTCTGGCATGCGCCCACCACGAAGGAACAGGATTCTCCGGTGGCGATAATACTGCTCTTCTCTCCGATCACATGTTTGATAAAGTCCTGAACCAGCTGAACAAACATATAATTGGTGTAGGTAATGTTAAGCTTGTCTGAACGTCCGCATCCGGGAAGATCGATCACATATACCGTATTGGTTTTGGAAAGTTCCTTTACGATCTTGTTCCATTCATAACCGGAACTGCATACAGACAGGTCATGGATCAGAAGCAGCGGCGCTCCATCGCCCTGCTTTGTATAATAAACCTTTCCAAATTTCCAGTCATACCAGGTTCCCGGTGGATTTCCAAGAAGATCTCCGACGGTGGCGGACAGGAAGATAAATTTATTTATCAGGTGTATAGTTACGGTGCCAAGCGCAGCCAGGGATGTCCCGGCAGCCAGTTTCTTTTTCCAACTCATAGATTTTCACACCTTTCTTTTTGATAATAAAATCCTTGAAAACATTATACTACAGGACGGCCGCTATATCAAATGTTTCACGTGAAACATTTGATATAATAAAAAAGCATAAAAGGAGGAATGTTTCACGTGAAACATTTAGTACAAACAGAAAAAATATGTTTCACGTGAAACATTTAGTAGATAAGAAAATGAAAAAGTGTTATACTGGGCTTAAGTCAAAAGAAAGGTGATAAAATATGGGAAGAATCATAGCCGTCGCAAACCAGAAAGGCGGAGTCGGGAAGACGACAACAGCCATCAACTTATCATCCTGTCTTGCTGAAAAAGGGAAAAAAGTTCTGGCCGTGGACATGGATCCCCAGGGAAACATGACCAGCGGGCTGGGAGTAGACAAGAACTCGGTGGAGAATACCATCTATGATCTCATCATAGGGGAGTCAAGTATTGACGAAGTCCTGAGAAAAGATATTATGAAGAATCTGGATATTATTCCCGCCAATATAGACCTGTCAGCGGCAGAGATCGAGTTGATCGATGTGGAAGACAAAGAGTATATTGTGAGAAATGTCATCAAGGATATCAAGGACAACTACGATTATATCATTATCGACTGTCCTCCTTCCTTGAGCATGCTGACCATCAATGCTATGACGACAGCCACCTCGGTTCTCGTCCCTATTCAGTGTGAGTACTATGCGCTGGAAGGATTAAGCCAGCTGATCCATACTGTGGATCTGGTGCGGGACCGTCTGAATCCGGAGTTGGAGATTGAGGGAGTTGTATTTACCATGTATGATGCAAGGACCAATCTGTCGCTTCAGGTTGTGGAGAATGTGAAGGACAATCTGCACCAGAATATTTACAAGACCATTATTCCGAGAAATATCCGGCTGGCAGAGGCGCCAAGCTACGGGGTCCCCATCAACGAATATGATCCCAAGTCGGCGGGATCAGAAAGTTATATGCGGCTGGCGGAAGAAGTGATCAACCGGGAGAATGATCAATAATAAGGGGGAATCAATATGGCGGTAAAAAAGAAAGGACTGGGAAAAGGACTGGACAGTCTGATCCCGGATAACCGGCCGGCGAAAGCAGAACCGGCAAAAGAACCGGCGAAAGAAGAAGTAAAGACCGGCGAACAGATGATGAACATCAATATGGTAGAGCCCAACCGGGAGCAGCCCCGTAAGAAGTTCGAGGAGGATGCCCTCCTGGAGCTTTCGGATTCTATCAAGCAGTTTGGCGTGATCCAGCCCATCCTTGTAAGGAAGAGGAAGGACTACTATGAGATCATCGCCGGGGAGAGAAGATGGCGGGCCGCGAAGATGGCGGGAGTAAAAGAAGTGCCGGTCATCGTGAAAGAGTATACCGAGCAGGAGATCGTAGAGATCAGCCTGATCGAGAATATCCAGCGGGAAAACTTAAATCCCATCGAGGAAGCCATGGCCTATAAGAAGCTTCTGGAAGGATTCCACCTGAAGCAGGACGAAGTGGCGGAACGAGTGTCCAAGAGCCGGACAGCCGTCACCAATTCCATGCGTCTTCTGAAGCTGGATGAGAAGGTCCAGCAGATGATCGTGGACGATATGATCTCCACCGGACATGCCAGAGCCCTTCTGGCTATCGACGACCATGAACAGCAGTATGAACTGGCGGTGAGAGTCTTCGATGAAAAGCTGAGTGTCCGGGAAACTGAGAAGCTGGTCAAGGATATCAAGAATCCAAAGAAACCAAAAGAGAAGAAAGTCATTGAACACGCATTTGTCTATACAGATCTGGAGAACCGGATGAAGGAAGTCCTGGGTACCAAGGTAAGTATAGCGGCCAAAGGAAATGGAAAAGGTAAGATTGAGATCGAATATTACTCTGACAAAGAATTAGAACGTATGTTCGATATGATCGTAAGCCTTGGAAAGGAAGATTAAAGATATATGGGAAAAGCATTGAGCTCACTGGGAATTACTCCTGCATTTATCTTTCTGCTGCTTTTCGTTATTCTATTGTTTCTCTTGTACGTTAATGTTACAATGAAATACAACCGTTTAAAGAGCAGCTATATGACGTTTATGCGGGGAAAAGACGGGAAAACTTTAGAAGAGAGCATGAAGGAGCGCTTCGCGGAGGTGGATACGATCCTGAAGGTAACCAAGCAGAACCGGTCCGATATCCGTGAGATTAACCGCAGGCTGGAAGGAAATTATCAGAAACTTGGGATCATCAAGTACGACGCTTTCAATGAGATGGGCGGAAAGCTGAGTTTCGCCCTGGCCATGCTGGACGGCAAGAACAACGGCTGGGTGATCAACGCCATGCACAGCCGGGAAGGATGTTATACCTACGTGAAAGAGATCGTCAAAGGCGAGAGCTACGTAGAACTTGCAGAGGAAGAGGCAGAAGCTCTGGACAAGGCGATCTTCCAGGATCCCTACGAGCTGGAACCAAAGGAAAAGTAAGAGTAAGAGGAGGAAAAGACCATGTTAGACATTAAGTTTGTGCGAATGAATCCCGATGTTGTGAAGGAAAACATCAAGAAAAAATTCCAGGATGAGAAGCTTCCATTGGTAGACGAGGTCTTAGAACTGGATCAGCGGAATAGAGATATTAAGCAGGAAGTAGAAGCGCTTCGTGCAGACCGCAACAAGATCTCCAAAGAGATCGGCGCCTGCATGGCACAGGGCAAGAAGGAAGAGGCAGAGGAGCTTAAGAAAAAGGTTCAGGCCAACGCAGACCGGGTAGAGGCTCTGTCTACTGAGGAGAAAGAGGTAGAGGCACGGATCAAGAAGATCATGATGACCATCCCTAACATCATTGATCCTTCCGTACCCATTGGAAAAGACGACAGCGAGAATGTAGAGATTGAGAAATTCGGCGAGCCGGTGGTTCCGGATTTCGACATTCCGTATCATACCGAGATCATGGAAACCTTCAACGGCATCGATCTGGAAAGTGCAGGAAAAGTTGCAGGAAACGGATTCTACTATCTGATGGGAGATATCGCCAGACTGCACTCCGCAGTGATCGCTTACGCCCGTGACTTCATGATCAACCGTGGATTCACTTACTGTATCCCGCCGTTCATGATCCGCAGCAACGTGGTGACCGGCGTTATGAGTTTCGCGGAGATGGACGCTATGATGTATAAGATCGAGGGAGAGGATTTGTATCTGATCGGAACCAGCGAGCACTCCATGATCGGAAAATTCATCGACTCCATGCTGAACGAGGATCAGCTTCCTCAGACCCTGACCAGCTATTCTCCCTGCTTCCGTAAGGAGAAAGGCGCTCACGGCATCGAGGAGAGAGGCGTATACCGGATCCATCAGTTTGAGAAGCAGGAGATGATCGTAGTCTGCAAACCGGAAGACAGCATGTTCTGGTATGACAAACTGTGGCAGAACACGGTAGACCTGTTCCGCTCTCTGGATATCCCGGTACGGACCCTGGAGTGCTGCTCCGGCGACCTGGCGGATCTGAAGGTGAAGTCCTGCGACGTAGAGGCATGGTCCCCGAGACAGAAGAAGTATTTCGAAGTAGGAAGCTGCTCCAACTTAGGAGACGCCCAGGCGCGCCGCCTTGGCATCCGAGTAAAGGCAGCGGACGGCACCAAGTACTTCGCCCATACACTGAACAACACGGTAGTGGCTCCGCCCAGAATGCTGATCGCCTTCCTGGAGAACAACCTTCAGGCAGACGGCACCGTAAGGATCCCGGAGATCCTGCGTCCGTACATGGGCGGCACGGAGAAGCTGGTACCGAAGAAATAAAGACCCGAAAACGGCAGACGTTTCATAGAATGAGGGAAAGAATATGCATCAATACCTGGACGCCATCGGCTTTCACAACGTAAAGACAAAGAAACAGCTGTATGAGATCCTGACGCAGGTAGAAACAGCATTTACCCAGCATGAACTGATTTCCCAGGAAGAGGGCGTGGACTTCTGCGAATTCCAGAAGGAATACGCCCCCGGGATCGGGATCTCCCTGTGCGGGGACATGGATCTGGATGAATGCTTCATGAGGCAGTATTATTTCCCTTATTTTATTGGAACCGGTGTCACCTCCTACGCGGACGTGGCAATGGAGAAGCGGATCGACCGGGACGCCTACGTGGGGATCTGCGAGGATTTGAAGATTGGGATCAACCTGATCTTTTATCTGCAGAATATGGTAGAATACATGAAGGAACGGCAGATGAGCAAAAGTCAGGTAAAGTACTCCTCCGTTACCCTTTCCGGCCTGTGCCGGGAGGGGACGGTGCTGCTCCCGGTTCGTAAAGACGCTATGCAGGAGCAACAGCAGCAGGAAGAAGTGCAGAATCGGATGATGCTCATAAGCGCTGCCAAAAGCGGGGATCCCCAGGCCATCGAGAGCCTGACTCTGGAGGATATCGACACCTATTCCAAAGTGTCCCGCCGCCTGGTGACAGAGGATGTGTTCAGCATCGTGGACACCTACATCATGCCCTACGGCGTGGAGTGCGACCATTATTCCATCCTGGGCACCATCCAGGATCTTCACACCGTGGAAAACGAGCTTACCGGCGAAGAGCTTACCATCATGAAGATGGAGGTAAACGGCCTGACCTTCGACGTGTGCGTGCCCTCCGCCCGGATCACGGGAGAGCCCGCCCCGGGGCGGAGATTCAAGGGAAATATCTGGCTTCAGGGCCGGATCAATTTCTAAGTAGTGTTTGACAAGGCCCATGGAAATGCAGTATAATTGATGGGCATGAAAAAAGTTCCCTTAGTTAAATGGATATAACAAGCGCCTCCTAAGCGCTAGTTGTGAGTTCGATTCTCGCAGGGAACGTTCGAAAGAAGCAGGATGTTGTGGAAAAAAGAAAACATGATCCTGCTTTTTTGGTATTATAGAAAAGGCAGGAGGGGATTCCTATGCTTAGCGTTTATCTGGGAGAATTAGAGCCGGTCATTTATCATCCGCCGACATATTTCGACAATCAGTATGAGGATGAGTGGATCACAGATCCTTTATCCGTAGAAATGATACGGGATGTAGATAAATCGGAAGTCGTAAGTCCGCATCTGATCGAAAGTCCTGTTCTTGGCCCTGTTTCTGTAAAAGAAATCTCAGGCGGAGTGAAAACACTGATCTTAATGGCATTCGATCAGTCCGGAAAGATTTTTAACGCATCTGCCTGTGGAGATAACTGTGCAAAGTGGATCCTGGAAATTGGCAGCAAGAAAGATCTGACAATTAATTTAAGGCATATCATGGATTTTGGGGAAGGCGAATTTGAGATCAAAATCCTTAATACCAATGAGATCGTCCACAATATGGAGCAGTTTATCAAAGTTGCAGGAGAGTACGTATAGGTGACGGGGAATGAAAGGAAAATATAAGGTTGTTGTGAAGAACAACCGTCTTCATTATGAATTTGAAATAAAACGGAATATTACCATTATCCGGGGAGACAGCGCCACAGGAAAAACAACTCTGATCAATATGCTGCGGCAGGCAGAAAACCTGGGAGATTCAAGCGGAATTGAAGTCGTAAGCAAAGTTCCCTGCAGAGTGTTGGAAGGCGCCAACTGGGAACTGATCCTCGATAATACGGAAGGAACGATCTTTTTCATAGACGAAGAAAATGTCTTTATCACAACAGAAAGATTTGCAGAGAAGATCCGAAATTCAAATAACTATTTTGTTTTGATCACCAGGGAAAATTTATACACTCTGCCATACAGCGTGGAAGAGATCTACGGAATCCACTGTTCCGGGAAATATCATGATACGAAAAAAGCATATCAGCAGCTGTATCGGATCTATTCTAATTATCAGAGTTTGCCGGTGAAACCGGAAAAGATAATAACAGAAGATTCAAATTCGGGGTTTGAATTTTTTAAAGCGGTAGGAAAAGAAAATGGCATCGATTGCGAAAGCGCCGGAGGGAAATCTAACATTTTTCATATGCTGGAGCAGACGGGAGAGAAAGAGATCTGCGTTATAGCAGATGGGGCAGCGATCGGACCAGAGATGGATCGCCTTTATCAATACGCTTCTCGGAGAGATAATATATATCTGTATTTTCCAGAATCCTTTGAATGGCTTATCTTGCGTTCCGGACTGATTGAAGGGAAGGAACTTCAGGATATATTAGAGAATCCGGAAGCGTATATTGACAGCAGAGCGTATTTTAGCTGGGAAAGGTTTTTTTCATATCTTTTGACAGATAAGACCAGGAATACCTACCTGCAATACAGCAAGTCAAAATTGAACGAAGTTTATCTGCATGAAAAGAACCGGGAAATGATCTTAAAAACGATAAAAGGGATAGAATTGTAATGCTAATGTAAATAGTGAAAAAATAGTGTAATTTTAATGAAAAGATATAAGGAGGCTGCGGCCTCCTTTTTTATTTCCTGCTATTTGGTGGCATTTTTATAGGACAGCTTATCCCGTATTCTATCCATATCAGAACAAGAAAGAGGTGGATCGCAATGAAAGGATACAATACTGCAGACGGTTATATGGGATATGTAGACGGAGAATACCTGTTGTTCGCCAGCGAGACGGATTACCGGGAGTGGCTGGAAAGCTAGAACTTGTGATATACTGTCTTTATAAAGGGAAAGGAGGATCCCGCCATGCCCAAGGGAACCAATCAGAAGTTCAAGCTTTACCGCCTGGCCCAGATCATGCTGGAGCGCACAGACGACGACCACTACATCACCATGCCGGAGATCATCGCGGCCCTGGGAGAGTATGAGATCACCGCGGATCGCAAGAGCATTTACTCCGACCTCAAGGACCTGGAAGTACTGGGGATCGAGGTGGAGGGAGAGCCGGCGGGGAAGGGCTATCACTACCACGTGGTCTCCCGGCCTTTTGAACTGCCGGAGTTGAAGCTTCTGGTGGACGCCATTCAGTCTTCCAAGTTTATCACGGAGAAGAAGACCAATACCCTGATCCGGAAGCTGGAGAAACTGGTCAGCCGCTATGAAGCCATGAAGCTGCAGCGGCAGGTCTACGTCTCCGGGCGGATCAAGACTATGAATGAGAGCATTTACTATACGGTGGATGCCATCCACAACGCCATCTCCGAGAACAAGAAGATCCGGTTCCAGTACTATCAGTGGAATGTGAAGAAGGAGATGGAGCTGCGCCGTGAGGGAGCTTACTACTGCGTCAGCCCCTGGGGGCTTTCCTGGGACGACGAGAACTATTATCTGGTGGGGTATGATTCCGAGGCTGGGGAGATCCGGCATTACCGGGTGGACAAGATGCTCCATATCCGGATGACGGAGGAAGCCCGGGAAGGGCGGGAGCATTTCCAGAAGCTGGATATGGCCGATTACGCCAAGAAGAGCTTTGGCATGTTCGGAGGAAAGGAAGAGAAGGTGAAGCTTCTGGTGGACAACAGCCTGGCCGGCGTGATGATCGACCGGTTTGGTAAGGACATCATCATGGTTCCCGGGAAGGGAGAGCATTTTACGGTAAATGTTACCGTCCACGTGAGCAGCCAGTTCCTTGGATGGATCTTCTCTCTGGGGGAGAAGGTGAAGATCCTGGGGCCGGAGGAAGTGATCCAGGCCATGCGCCGGGAAGGAGAACGGCTGACAGAACAATATCGGTAGACGGCATAACACATTTTCCCTGTAATTTCTGGTAATAAAATGCCAGATATGGTAAAATCTAAAGAAGATGGGGTTTTAACCCCGTGAGGGACAGGAGTTTATGGGAAATGCGAAGGATTTTCTCTATTGTGCTGTTATTTATCCTTCTTCTGGCAGGCGCGGGAAGAGATGTATATGCCACAGGAGTGGACGCGCAGGAAGCAGGTCAGGAAACGGACCAGGAAGAGGAACTGACTGAAAAAGAAAAGCGGGAACAGATGTTAAAAGAGATCTATGACATGCCGGTGCAGTCCAACGAGATCAAAGGCTGGCCCAAGGGGCCGGGTACTTACGGGGACGCGGCCATCGTCATGGATGCGGGGACAGGGGCGATCCTGTACGCCAAGAATATTGATGAACATTTCTACCCGGCCAGCATTACCAAGGTGCTGACTGCACTGGTGGCCCTGGAGAACGGGAAGTTCGAAGACCCGGTGGTGGTATCGGAGGATTGTGTGAGTTTCCTGGAGCCGGGGGATTCTTCTATCGGCCTGAAGAAGGGGAATGAGATCACTTTGGAGCAGGCGCTTTATGCCACCCTTCTGGCCTCTGCCAACGAGGCGGCCTACGCGGTGGGAGAGAATGTGGGGAAGAATGCCGGCCACGATTATGCCTGGTTTCTTGAGCAGATGAATGAGCGCTGCCGGGAGCTTGGCGGGACGAATTCCAACTTTGCGAATACCAACGGGCTCCCCGATCCGGATCACTATACCTGTGCAAGGGATATGGCCCTGATCGGAAGCGAGATGTTTAAATATCCGGAGTTTTTCAAGATCGTCCAGACGATGCAGTACGAGATCCCGGCGTCTGACACCTGCCAGCAGCACATTTTCCAGCAGAAGCATAAAATGCTCAATGAGAGCAGCGGGGAATATTATAAATACGCAGTGGGCGGGAAGACCGGGTATACCCCGGACGCGCTGAATACCCTGATCACCATGGCGGATAAGGACGGCATGCAGCTGGTGTGCGTGGTACTCCATACCCAGAGCGGCCATCATTATGGTGACACCAGGAAGCTCTTTGATTATGGGTATAAGAATTTTACCAAGACTCCGGTGGAGGGCAACGAGACTTCACAGGACGTGGGGGAGATCCTGGAGGAAGAAGGGGGCGGCTACGTGCTGCTGCCAAAAGGCGTGGAATTCGCAGATCTTGAGATGGAGCTGGTGCCGGACGACGCCAATGACGGGAAAGCTACGCTGAATTACACTTACGAGGGGACCCTGGTGGGCAAGGCCCGGGCGAAGCTGAGCGATCAGTATATCAGTGAACACAAAGCCAAGATTCAGAAGCTGGATGCCAGTGATGCCGGGAAGGATGAGTCGAAAAAGGGGATGGCAGAGAAGGCAGTGCTGGCCGGACTTTGCGTGGTCTGGGTGATACTGGTGATCCTCTTCGTGCGGACGATCCTTAAGCGGAAACGGCGAAGGAAGCAGCATAGAAGGCATTAGCTGTTAATTGGGGACGTGGTATTTTCGAAAATACCACGTCCCCAATTCATTTTTAATTCGACAAGTGAGTGAAAACCAATTAGAATAGAGGTAAGCAATACGGCTTGGGGATCGTTATGCGGACAGATCATAAGGCCGGGACATACAGGAAGAAGGGATAATATGCAGAACAGGAAATGGCAGGTACTGATCGTAGAGGATGAATACAGGATCGGGATGCTGATCAAGCATCTCATCGACTGGGATGAATATAATATGGAATGTGTGGATGTGGTGGATAACGGGGAATCTGCGCTGCGGATCATCGAGAGAGCAACCCCGGATATCGTTATCACAGATATCCGTATGCCTAAGATGAACGGGCTGGACCTGATCGGCAGATCCCGGGAACTGGGGAAGAAGATCAAATTTATCGTGATCAGCGGTTACAAGGAATTTGAGTATGCCCACCGGGCGCTTCAGTACGGAGTGGATGATTATCTTCTTAAGCCCATCAATAAAGATGAACTCAACAAGGTGATGGACAAACTTCAGAAAGAGCTGACCGCTCAGTACCGGCAGGTGATGGAAGAGCGGGAGCTTCAGGAGACAGTGCAGGAGAGCAGGCAGATCATCAAACGGAATTTTCTGAAGAACATCATTGAACGGGAAGATGAGCTGGAGGCGGAAGCTTCTCATGTGAACCTGGAGGGGGAGATCTACCGGGGCATCGATATCAAGCTGGACTATGTGGACTATAATAAGCGGGATAAAAAGCAGGACAAGCTGACTGTAGAGAGGGTGGTCTCCCTTGTGGAAGGCATCCTCTGGGCAGAGGCAGAGGAGGTGCTCACCTGTGAGAAGGAGAATCTCCATCTCTATTGCTTGTTTAATTACAGTTGTGACCGGTCAAAAAGCATCCGCAGCAGGATCCACGATATCCTGTCGGCAGTGAAGGATTATCTCATGGGATTTGAGCAGTATGAGGTGACCATCGGAGTGGGCACGGAGCGCAGTGAATTCGGGGAGATCCGCTTCTCCATCAAGGAGGCTAACCGGGCGGTGGGGAACCGGATCAAGCTGGGCACCGGACGGGTCATCTATGCGGAATCCATTCCCCGCAGGACAAAAGAAGCAACGCCGGAGCTGACAGAGCAGATCAAAGCGGGGGTACTGGCAGCCATTGAGAGCTATTCCAAGGAGAATCTGGATCAGTGCATCAATCAGATCTACAGCGAGTTCCTGTTGCGGGAGGATCAGGATTATTCTCTGTGTTATGAGAAGGCGGAGTCTCTGATCCAGTTTTTCTTTGAGCATACGGAGAAGCAGGAAGAAGAGTTAAAAGAGATGCGAAAGGAACTTTTATCCAACTGTCAGCACTGTTATACCATCCGGGAACTGAAACACCTTTTGAAGACCAGTCTGGGAGATTATCTGGAAGCCAGCAGGGCGGCGATGGAAGCGGAATCTGCCCGTCCGATCCGCCAGGCGCTCCAGTATATAGAGGACCATTATGCAGAGAAGCTTACGCTGGAAGAACTGGCGGATATCGTGGAGTTGAACGCTGTATATTTCAGTGTGCTTTTTAAGAAGGAAACGGGGATCAATTTCAGTTCCTACCTGGTAAATGTCCGTATGGAGAAGGCAAAGGAGATCCTGTGCAGCACCAATGAGACCATCGCGGCAGTTGCTGAAAGCGTAGGGTATAAGGATTCCAGATATTTTAGTCAGGTCTTTACCAAGACGGTAGGGATCAAACCGGCGTTATACCGGAAACTTCATTCATAGGAGAGAGGCTATGAAGCAGGCAAAAGCAGTAAGAAATTTTCTGATTGGGGAGTCTGTTCTTATCCTTCTGGCGGCAGCTGTGCTGTGGCGGGGGGAAGGAAGGATCCTGGATGCGGGAACGCTTCTGATCTTGCAGGCGGGAATTGTTCTGGGGACGATCTTTCGGATTATCCGCCCCCTGGAGAGTTTTGAGAAGACGCTGGAAGCAGTGACCGACGGGGAGTGGAAAGAGGAAGAATTCGGACAGGTGCCGGCAGAGGTTCCCTATGTAGAGCCAATCCGGGAGGCCATGGAGCGGTATGCCGCATTCCGGACCAGGGAGAATTCTGCCCAGATCTTTAACAAGCAGACGGAGCTTACTGCGCTGCAAAGCCAGATCAACCCACATTTTCTCTACAATACGCTGGAATGTATCCGGGGGCAGGCGCTGATGGATGATAACCTGGAGATCGCCAGGATGGTGGAGGCGCTGGGGGCCTTTTTCCGATACAGTATCAGCAGGAAGGGAAACCTGGTCACACTGAAGGATGAGCTTGATAATATTGATAACTATATGCTGATCCAAAGGTATCGGTTTGGGAACCGGTTTTCCATGGAAGTGATCATCGATGAGGAAGATGAGGAAGCCTATAATTGTCTGATCCCCAGACTTATTATCCAGCCCATTGTGGAGAACGCCATTTTCCACGGATTGGAGGAGCGGCTGGAAGGTGGCCGGGTGACCATCGAGGTGATCGTTACGGAGAAGACTCTGATCATCACCGTGTCAGACAACGGGAAGGGTATCAGCCGGGAACAGCTCAACAAGCTGAATGCGAAGATCCGGTCCCGGAATACAAATCCGGAAGACGGAGAGACAGGGAATCAGAGAAACACAGGCATCGCGCTTCCCAATATCCACAAGAGGATCCAGCTCTTGTTTGGGGAGGAGTATGGCGTAGACATATATAGTACACCTGGCCAGGGAACGGACGTGGAGGTTACGATCCCGGTGAATTATGGCCATGACTGGGAGGCAGAAGATGAAGAGAGAGATACTGAGGATCAGCGATCTGAATTACCGTCATGAGAGAATGCCGGCGCTTGAAAACATTTCTCTGTGTATTCTGGAAGGGGAATGTGTAGGTTTTTTCGGTCTTTCTTATTCAGGAAAAAACTTTCTTGTAAGCCTTCTGACCGGCAAGGTCGAGGGGGCGTCAGGAAAGTTTTCTTTTTCCATTGATGCTCAGAAGGTGGACAGCAATAAAGAGTTGAAAGAAAAGGTGTACCACATGACCGCCCAGAATTATCTGATCGGGGACTGGACAGTGGCGGAATACATTGGACTGGTGGATTCCAGAGGCTTTGGCCTGATCCTGCGCAAGGGAGCGATCGAGGAGAAGGTATCACAGCTTTTTGCTGAACTGGGGTTTGAGATGGATGTATCCCGGAAGCTGAGAGATATCAGTGAGGCCGAGAAGCGGATCGTGGATCTTGTGAAGGCGCTGAACAAAGGAGCCAGACTGGTGGTCATCGAGGATGAGTTTGAAGGGATGGATGCAGAGGACATCCGGCTCTTCCGGGAGACGATGAAGCGGTTGATCGCCGGCCGGATTGCGGTGATCATAAGCAGTAATTCCTACATGGTCATGCAGACGCTTTCGGACAAATATGTGTTTTTCAATAAGGGCCGTATCGTAAAGAAGTGTGCCAGAGAGTCTATCCGGGACAGGGAGCAGCTGGAGGGGTATCTTCTGGGAGATACGCTGTTGTCACTGGAATCTGAACCAGACCGGCAGGCGCCGGAGCATAACGGACGGGAAAATGTGATCTATCGTGTGAAAGGCCTGCGGCTGCAGAGTGGGGAGCAGAGAGATTTTGCTTTTGCAAGGGGAGAAGTGACTACCTTTCTGATCCTGAATGGCCGGGAGAAGGAAGAATTTTTCCTGGCCCTTTCCGGAAGGCGAAGAGATGATAAGACCGTGTATCTCCTGGATGGCATCCGCCTTGAAGCGGCGGGGACAGACCTGTTTGTCAAAAATAAGATCGTTTCTGTTAAAAACATGGGAGGAAGCGAGGAACTGTTTTCCAAGATGACGGTGGAAGAAAATCTGCTCATGCCCTCTCTCAGTAAACTTTCTGCGTGGGATTACATTGCGGCCTCCGGTGGCCTGATGAAGATGGTCTCCAGGGACGGCGGAGCCAAAGATGTGGAGCAGAACACGCTGACGGGAAATCTGAAGATCAATGAGATGATCCGTCTGATCCTGGAGCGGTGGTATTTCTATAACCCCCGGGTATTGGTGCTGTTTGAGCCCTTTATCATGTGTGATGCCCAGGGGATCTCCATTGTGAAGGCCTATATCCGCAAATTTGCCCAGAGGGGAACCGCCGTTATCATTTGCCAGTCCAGGGATGAATATATTGAGGATCTTTCAGACCGGATCCTGCGCATTCGGTGACATCTTAAAATTATCCCCCTTATTCTAAATGTTCTCTCATTGGAGGGGAAATGGCTTTGTTTTATAATAAAATCATTCCAAAGAGAACTAATATCTGGAAAAGGAGGAGAAAAATGAAAAAGAAAATTTTGGCAGTATTGTTGACAGCAGCTATGATCGGAACGCTGGCAGTAGGCTGCTCAGGCGGAAGCGATGAAGGCGGCTCCAGCGAAGGAGGCGGCGGCGCAGCGGAAGATATGACATTCGTCGTAGTTCCCAAGTGCGTACACGCCTGGTTCGATGAAGTAAACAAGGGCGCGCAGAAGCAGGCAGATCTGCTTTCCGAGCAGCTTGGCGTTGAGGTTACCATCGACTATCGTGCACCGGAAGCAGCAGAAGTTTCTGAACAGAACTCCGTATTGGAGCAGGCGGCGGCTACTGAGCCCACAGCGATCCTGATCGACCCCGTTGACTATGATGGAAGTGCAGACATCATCGAGGAGATCCAGGGAAGAGATATCCCGGTTATCCTGTTTGATGCTCCGTCACCGGAAGGAAGCGGACTTACCTCTGTAGGTAATGACTTCGCAGAGCAGGCAACCATCGCCGTTGATATGCTGATCGAAGAGATGGGAACATCTGGAAAAGTTGCAGTTATGCAGGGTGCTCCTACCGCTCCGAACCATGCAGAGAGATATCAGGCACATCTGGATGCCCTTGCTGAGTATCCGGACATCGAAGTGATCGATGGTGGTATCGACAATGATAACGTTGAGACAGCACAGTCTCAGGCAGCAGCCGTTCTGGCAGCGAACCCGGATCTGACCGGATATCTGAACTGTGACGCCTGCGGCGCTGGCGTAGCAGCAGCCATCGAAGAAAAAGGCATGCAGGATCAGATCACATTCGTAGCAATGGATAACCTGATCGAGATCCTTGAGTATGTAAAGACCGGAACTATCACAGCTACATCTTCCACACTTCCTCAGGAGCAGGGAATGTACGCAGTTCTGATGGCATACCAGGCAGCACAGGGAATGTCCCTTCCTGCAATGGTTGACACCGGTATCGGACAGATCACAGCAGACAACGTAGACGAGTGGATCGAGATTGTCAGCGCACAGTCAGAATAAGCGGATTTGAAGAAGTAAGATATTAGTAAAGCGGGGGCTTGTGACTCGGATTTATTCAAGTTGCTCGCCCCCGCTTTTTATGAGGAGCAAGTCTATGAAAATATTAGAAGCGAAAAATATTACGAAAATGTTTCCGGGTGTTGTGGCGCTGGACTCTGTAGATGTTGCTTTCGAACCAGGAGAAATACATGCGATCATCGGAGAGAATGGAGCAGGGAAAAGTACGCTCATCAAATGTCTTACCGGCGTATATGAGCCGGAGGAAGGTGAGGTGCTGATCAAGGGAGAAAACGCGATAAAGAACAAAGCCCTTTTTAATAAAGTCGCGTACGTGCCTCAGGAGATCGACCTGTTTAACTATATGTCGGTTGCGG
>NZ_DBGCJQ010000103.1:0-11885 GCF_048354975.1 Massilistercora timonensis
ATGACCCTGGAGGAGCTGGGCCGTCAGGTGAAGGAGGTCTTTGGCCTTCCCGATGTGCGGATATTCGGCGATCCCGGCAAGCGGGTGAAACGGGCGGCGATCCTTCCAGGATCCGGCAAAAGCGCGATCCCGGAGGCGCTTAGGCAGCAGGCCCAGGTGCTGATCACCGGAGATATGGGGCACCACGAAGGCATTGACGCCGTGGCCCAGGGGCTTGCGGTGATCGACGGAGGACATTACGGGATCGAGCATATCTTCGTGGAAGATATGAGAAATTATCTGGAAGAGCATTTTCCAGAACTGAAGGTGGAGACGGAACCGGTCCGTCATCCTTTTATGACGGTCTGAAGAAAGGGGAAGGGCTATGGAGAAGAACACCTACTGCGTCACCGTGGGGGAGGAGAAGCGAAGCTATGAGGAAGGAACTTCCTATCAGGTGATCGCCCGGGATTTTCAGAAAGACTATCCCCACGATATTGTGCTGGCCTTCGTGGACGGCAGGCTCCAGGAGCTTCACAAGACGCTGCAGGCAGACTGCGCGGTAGAGTTTGAGACCACCGGCGGATCTGCAGGGCACAAAACATATAAGCGGAGTATGAGCCTTCTTCTGGTGAAAGCCATCTATGACGTGGCTCCCCGGGAAGCCATCGGCAAGGTGCGCATCCATTATTCGGTGAGCAAGGGATATTATTATACGATCGAGGGGGATGTGACGCCGGATCAGGCATTTCTGGAACGGGTGGAGGCCCGGATGCGCCAGATGGTGGAGGAGGATCTGCCCATCCGCAAGCGGAGCGTACATACGGACGAAGCGATCCAGATGTTCCATAAACACGGCATGTATGACAAGGAGCGTTTGTTCGAGTACCGGCGTGTCTCCAAGGTCAATATCTACAGCCTGAACGAATTTGAAGATTACTACTATGGATATATGGTCCCAAGCGCCGGGTATCTGAAGTATTTCAAGCTGTATCCCTACGACGAGGGATTTGTGCTCCAGATGCCGGAAATGTCAGAACCGGAGGTGGTTCCGCCTTTTGAACCTCAGAACAAGCTGTTCCAGGTGCTGAAGGAATCCACCCGGTGGGGCGATATGCAGGGGATCGAGACGGTGGGGGCGCTGAACGACAAGATCACCGGCGGCGACGCCACAGAGCTGGTGCTGGTGCAGGAGGCCCTGCAGGAGAAGCGGATCGCGGAGATCGCGGGACAGATCGCGTCCAGGCCGGATATTAAGTTTATCCTGATCGCAGGTCCTTCCTCATCGGGGAAGACCACCTTCTCCCACCGGCTGTCCATCCAGCTTCGGGCCAACGGGCTGGTGCCCCATCCCATCGCGGTGGACAATTATTTTGTGGAGCGGGATGAAACGCCAAGGGACGAGACGGGAGCTTTTGATTTTGAATGTCTGGAAGCGGTGGATGTGAAACTCTTTAACCGGCAGCTGACAGAACTTCTGGCGGGGAAGGAAGTGGTGATCCCGGAATTTAATTTCGTGGCAGGACATAAAGAGTACGGGAATAAGCCCAAGAAGCTGGGGGAAAATGATGTGCTGGTGATCGAGGGTATTCACTGCCTGAATCCCCGGCTGACAGAAAGCCTTCCGGATGCCCACAAGTTTAAGATCTATATCAGCGCGCTGACCCAGTTAAATGTAGATGAGCACAACCGGATCCCCACCACAGACGGCAGGCTGATCCGGCGGATCGTGCGGGACGCCAGGACCCGGGGGGCTTCCGCCCAGAGGACGATCCGCATGTGGCCCTCTGTCCGGAGAGGAGAAGAGCGCAATATCTTCCCATACCAGGAGGAGGCGGATGTGATGTTCAACTCCGCGCTGATCTATGAGCTGGCAGTGCTGAAACCTTATGTGGAGCGGCTGCTCTTTGGCATCGACCGGGACTGCCCGGAATACGTGGAGGCCAAACGGCTGTTGAAATTCATGGATTATTTCGTGGGGATCGGAAGCGAGATGGTTCCCATGAACTCCCTTCTCAGGGAATTCATCGGCGGAGGCTGCTTCCATTTATAGCATAGGAAAAGAAGGTTTGCCGGATTTTACCAGTATGTTGGCGAAAAGGCAGGGACCGGATGATCGCGGAGGTTAAGCGTCAGCCTCGGAGTGATCGTCCGGTCCCTGCCTTTTTTGGACTATTTCTGGTAAAATTCTTCGATACGGTCCAGCCGGGAGGTCATGTTCTGCAATAAGAGATCTGCGATGGTGAGGGCGGTCATGGCTTCTACCACCACCACGGCTCTGGGGACGATCACCGGATCGTGCCGGCCCTGGATGGTGAGCTGGGTATCCTCCAGCCGGGAATTGACGGTCTTTTGTTCCCGGGCGATGGAGGGTGTGGGTTTGACAGCTGCCCGCAGGATCAGGGGGGAGCCGTCGCTCATGCCTCCAAGGGTGCCGCCGGAGTGGTTGGTTTCTTTCACAACTTCTCCGTCCTGGCAGAGGAAGGGGTCGTTATTTATACTTCCTCTGGACCAGGCGGCAGCGAAGCCGTCGCCGATCTCCACGCCTTTTACCGCGCCGATGGACATGATCCCTCTGGCGAGAGAGGCATCCAGCTTCTGAAACACTGGTTCCCCAATGCCGGCAGGAAGTCCGGTCACCTGACATTCGATGATGCCGCCGGCGGAATCCAGGGATTCTATGCATTCCGTCAGATAGGCCTGGGCTTTCTCGGCGTATCCGGAGTTCGGCATATACAGCGGGTTGGTGTTGATGGCGTTGAAATCATATTCTTCTTCCGGAACGGAGACGGGGCCGATGGCTTTGGTGTAAGTGCAGAGACGGATGCCAAGCCGCTCAAGAAGCCTGGCAGCCACTGCGCCTGCCGCCACCCGTCCAATGGTCTCCCGGCCTGAAGAGCGGCCGCCGCCCCGGTAATCCCGGAAACCGTATTTCATATCAAAGGGATAGTCTGCGTGTCCCGGCCGGTAGCAGTCTTTGATATTCCCGTAGTCCCTGGAGCGCTGGTCCTGGTTGCGGACCAGAACGGAAATGGGAGTCCCGGTGGTTTTGCCCTCGAACACGCCGGAGAGGATCTCAGCCTGGTCCGACTCCTTCCGGGCGGTAGTGTAGCGGCTCTGTCCGGGTTTGCGCCGGTCAAGGTACTGCTGGATATCTTCCGCGGTAAGGGGAAGGCCTGCGGGACAGCCGTCGATGACCACGCCCAGGGCCGGGCCGTGAGATTCTCCCCAGGTTGTGATGGTAAATAAAGTTCCGTATGTTGATCCTGCCATAAATAGACTCCTTTTTATCGTATTAAACTATTAAATCGGTTTCACTCCAGTCTTATTATATAGGAAGTTCATATCTAAAGCAAATCATATCAATTTCATCATTATATTCAGGAAAATTCCAAAAAATAGAAAAACTCTATAAATACAGGCTATATATGATGTTTTTCAATTAGACAATATGAAGGGAGGAGGGGTAAAATATACCCGGTTTATTTGAGGGACCTGATTTTAGAGAAGATTTTCAGAGCAAGGAGAGAGCTGAAAGTGAAAAATGTGAAAATTTCAAATTTATCATTTTCGTATGCGGGAACAGATCGTTTGATCTTGAAAGATATTGATATGGAAGTGAACACCGGAGAGTTTGTGTGTCTGCTGGGACAGTCAGGATGTGGAAAGAGTACGTTCCTGCGTCTTTTGGCGGGACTGGAGAAGCCGACGACCGGAGAGATTCAGATCTCCGGACAGAAGGTGGAGAAGGCTGGGCTGGACCGGGGCGTGGTCTTCCAGGATTACGGGCTTTTCCCGTGGATGAGCGCGGGAGAGAATGTCCTGCTTGCTCTGAAGCAGAAGTTTCCGGACAAAAAGAAAACGGAACTGAAGAAGATCGCACTGCAGGCCATTTATGATGTGGGATTGAAGGAAGATGTGTTTGATAAATATCCGAAAGAATTATCTGGAGGTATGAAGCAGCGGTGTGCCATTGCCAGATCCTTCAGCCTGAATCCGCCAATCCTTTTAATGGATGAACCATTTGGGGCGTTGGATGCTGTGACAAGAGCGAAACTGCAGGAACTGGTGAAGAACCTCTGGAAGAAAGATGCGATCAGGAAGACAGTATTCTTTGTCACACATGATGTGGAGGAGGCGCTGCTTCTTGGGACCAGGATCTGTGTCCTTGGACAATCTCCAAGTCAGATTATTTATGAGTGTAAGATCGATGAAGAGAAAAAGCCGGAGCGAAAACAGATGTACGAAGATCCTGAGATCATGAAGCAGAGGAATAAACTGATCGAGTATATCAACCACGACGTGGCACGGCATATTGAGGAATAGGCTGTGACAAGAAAGGGTTCTTGTTTGGCATAAATTTATACTAAAAGGAGAAATGAGAAATGAAGAAGAAAGTGATAGCAGTCCTGCTCATGTTGAGTATGGTCGCTGCAATGCTTGCTGGGTGCGGAGCGTCATCTGGATCGTCAGAGGAGACTGCGGAGAGCGAATCCGCTGAAGGCGGAGCGGACGAAAGAACGGTCCGTCTTGCGTTTGAGCCAAGTACTTCCCATGTGCTGAACATTGTTGCGGAGGCGCAGGGATATCTGGAGGAAGAAGGAGTTACCGTAGAATATGTACCATGTTCTACATATGAAGATGCATTTACCGGCCTTGCGGGAGGCAAGATCGATGTACTTTCCAATTACGGGACCAATCTTCCCCTTCAGTATATTGGATCCGGTACAGACCTGACTATCTTTGGCGGTTATATGATCACAGGATGTATGCCGATCATTGCGAAGGCGGGTACAGAATGGAACGGTGTTGAGGATATGATCGGGACCAAGGTTGCTGGTCTCCTGAATAACTTTGCGGTAACCGGAGCACTGCTTGATCTGGGATATGACCCGGAAACAGAAATTGAGTGGGTGGAACTGGCCGATTATTCTGAAAGAGTTGCTGCAGTGAAAAGCGGTGAGGCAGATTATGCGATCCTTGCCACCGGATTTACCTATCAGGTACAGAATGACCCGTCTCTGGAAGTGGTTGCTTTCTGTAGCGATATTATGCCGGATTATTCCTGCTGCCGTGTAGAGGCGAATACTGACTGGGTTAATGACAACCAGGAACTGGTAAAAGATCTGCTGAAGGCATGGATCCGGGCACAGAACTGGTATGAAGAGAATAAGGAAGAGACTGCGAAACTTGTGGCAGAGGATATTGATGTTTCAGAGGAATATACGGCAGCATACGTTACTAACGACCATCTGAAGCTGAGTGTGGATCCTTATCTGTCTTCCGTAGAAAGAGCATGGAATTATCTGGGAGAATTGGGTTCCCTCCAGGATGGCTGGGAGGATATTGATATCTCCAGCCATGTAAATGTAGATCTCTATAAACAGGCTCTGGATGAGTGTGTGGAAGAGCATTACGACGAGGCTCCGGAATTCTACGACAGACAGCTGGAAATCTTTGAGGAAGTAGATCAGTAGGTCATATTGACGACAGTTTCACAACAGCAACTGGATTCAGTTGCTGTTGTGTTTCGTGGAGGTAACGATGAATAAACTGAAAACATTTGTAAAAAATTACTGGATCACAGTTGTGATTATCGCAGGCGCGGTTCTGGCATATAAAATACTGACCGATCAGGGTCTCCTGGATCCCTTCGTATTTGTCAGTCTGGAGTCGATCGGGGCCTCCTTTGCAGAGTTCTGGCCGGTTATGCTTCAGAATATGCTGGCTTCCTTCTCGCTGCTTTTCCCGTCCCTGCTGGTGGGGATTCTGATCGCTCTGGCAGCGGGGATCATTATGGGATTCTATACAAAGATCCGGGTAACACTGAATCCCATCGTATATGCAGTCAGCGTGATACCTGTCATTCTGCTGTCCCCCATCGCCATTCAGCTGGCACCAAGTTTCCGGGCGGCCTCGTTTTTTATGATCGTATATAATACCATATGGCCCACATTGTTCGCGACGATCACCGGGATTCAGACGATCGACAAAAGATATCTGGACAATGCGGCTACGCTGGAACTGAAAGGATTGAAAAAGATGGTGAAAGTAGTCCTTCCGGCGGCGATGCCATCCATTATCTCCGGAGCTATCACTTCTCTGAGAAGTTCCTTTATTGTCCTTGTATTTGCGGAGATGTATGGAACAGATTTTGGAATGGGGTATTTTATCCGAAGATACTCGCTGATGGGTGTATACAGTAATGTCTGGAGCGGCTTTATCTTCATGGTGGCGGTTCTGGTACTGGTTGTCCAGGTGTTTGAGCTGATCGAGAGAAGGCTTTTGCGCTGGACAATGGAATAAAATTGCAGGAAAAGGTTGTTGGGGCAAGAAGGAGCGTGCGTGATGAAACAGTCTTATGTCAGGGAATCTGGTCTGCACGATCAGATCTTCCGGGAAATGGAAGCAAAATATCAAAAGGAAAGCAGGGAGAAACAATTTGCTTATGGTTTCGCGGAATTTCTGCGAAAGAAAGCGATCTGGATCGATCCGGAGGATCCCCTGGCAGGGTATTCGTTTCATTATTCTTATAATACTTCAGTGCCGGTGAAGATGGAGGAGGAATTTGATCCTCTTAAGCCGGCCAAAGTACAGATGGACAACCCCAGACAGCTGGCGGAGACGGCAGAGGCGCTCCATCTTAAGGCGGATTCGGAAGAATACCGGACGCTTTCTGTCTTCATGGATTGCGTGAGGGACTGGGTCTATAAGCACTGGCACTGCGGTCATTTTATCGCAGGATATCAGAGGCTTTTGCAGCAGGGATTTGGCGGGCTTCTGGAGAAGATCCGGGAAGTTTATGCAGGAACAGACGAGCCGGAGAAAAGAGATACGCTGGAAGCTTATGAGATCGCTGCCCGGGCCTGCGTGGATTATATCCATCGTTATGAGAGACAGGCCAGACAGATGGCAGAGGAGGAAGAAGACAGCGGGAAAAGAGCGCGTCTTGTGCGGATCGCGGATGCCTGCAGCCACATTGCGTCAGGAACACCCGGCACATTTTTTGAGGCTATTCAGCTCTACTGGTTTGGGCATGAGCTGATCCTGGCGGAAAGTGTTCCTTCTTCGGTTTCTCTGGGACGGTTTGATTATTACCTGACGCCCTATTATGAAAGAGATATCAGAGAGGGAAGGCTGACCAGGAAGGAAGCCTGGGATCTGGTGGCTTCTTTCTGGACAAAGTGTAAGGCAAATACAAAAGGTTATCAGAATCTGGTGCTGGGCGGGACCCATGGGGATGGCCGCTGCAGTATCAGCGAGCTGACTTACATCTGTCTGGATGTGACGAAGACCTTGAAATATGATCAGCCTTCCGTCTGTTTCCGGTGGACCAGGGATCTTCCGGATCGGGCCTGGAAAGAGATTGCAGAAGTGATCAGGACTGGGACTGGATTTCCGGCGCTCTTTAATGAAGATGTCTGTCTGAAGATCAGAGAACGATCCGGGATTCCCGGAGAACTGGCCTGGGAATATGCATTTGCAGGCTGTGTGGAGATCGGGATCCCCGGGAAGGAGTATACCATCACGGAGATGGCTAGATTAAATCTGCCCAAGATCCTGGAACTGATGTTTCATCAGGGAAGAGATCCGGTTTCGGGAGATCAGTTTCCACTGGCTCATATGCGGACAGAAGAGGAAATTTGTAAGATCTGCTCTTTTGATGAACTGATGGACTGGTATCTGGAGGAAATGGAATTCTATATCCGTCTGGGACTTACAAGCGCGCAGATGCTGGATAGGATGTACGGGATCAATTATCCGCTCCCGTTTTTCTCCCTTCTGATGGAAGGCTGTATCGAGCAGGGGATCGATGCTGCCAGAGGAGGCGCTCTTTATAATAACGCAAGCCTGAACATGTGCGGGCTTGCAACGGCGGCGGACTCTCTTGCGGCCTTGAAGAAGCTGGTATTTGATGAAGGAAAATACAGCCTGCAATATCTGATCGCGGCGACGGATGCGGATTTCAACGGATATGAAGATCTGCAGCTGCGGCTTCTCAACCAGTGTCCCAAATACGGCAATGATCAGCCGGAGGCGGATCGGATCGCTGTGAAGATCACGGAGCGGTTCTCAGAGATCGCAGAGCAATATGAGACTCCCCGGGGCGGAAAATACCGGGTGGGAATGTATTCCGTAGAAGATCATTCCCATATGGGGAATGCTACCGGCGCCACCTGCGATGGGAGAAAGAAGGGAAAAGCGCTGTCCAATTCCATGGGGCCGGTGCAGGGAATGGATACCAATGGACCGACGGCAATGCTGAATACGCTGAACCGTATTGATTTTTCCAAAGCGACCAACGGGATGGTGCTGGATATGAAGATGACGCCCACCTTCCTGGAGAAGGAGGATCACCTGAGAAAGCTGAGGAATCTGATCGAGACTTATTTCCAGAGAGGCGGACTGGAACTGCAGATCAGTTCGGTTTCCAGGCAGACGCTGCTGGATGCGCAGGAACATCCGGAGCAATATGGGAACCTGGTGGTCCGGGTATCTGGGTTCAGCGCTTATTTCACCAGCCTGTGCAAGGTGACACAGGATGAGATTATTGAACGGACGGAGGTTTCTTAGAGATGAGTATCACTTTGAATATCAGTAAGATCCAGAGATTTTCTGTAGATGATGGGCCGGGGATCCGGTCCACCGTCTTTTTAAAAGGATGTAATCTGCGCTGCCGCTGGTGCCATAATCCGGAGAATCTGACGGCGCTGCCGGTTCTCCAGTATAAAGAATCCGCCTGTATCGGCTGCAGGAGCTGTGCGGCTGTCTGTGAGCGGGAAGCCCATATATTTTCAGAAGAAGGGCATCGGATTGATAGAAGAAGATGCGCCGGTTGCGGGAAATGCGTGGAAGTCTGTCCCAACCGTGCGCTGGAATTGCTGGGGCATGAAGAAAAACTGGAGGATCTGTTGACGGAACTGATGAAAGATCAGGATTACTATCGGGTATCCCAAGGAGGCGTGACCTTCTCCGGCGGGGAGCCGCTGCTGCAGGCAGAAGCACTTGCCAGGACTCTTGAAGAATGTAAAAGAATGGGGCTGCACACTGCAGTGGATACAGCCGGGAACGTGCCGTTTTCCTGTTTTGAGGCCATCCTGCCGTATACCGATTTGTTATTGTATGATATTAAGTGTATTACCCCGGAATTGCATGAAAGATTCACTGGGGTGCCAAACGGGCAGATCCTGGAGAACGGAGAAAAGCTTCGGGAAAAAGGAGCCCACATGTGGGTGCGCACACCGGTGATTCCTGGATTTAATATGGAAGAAACAGAGTTGTCCAAAATCCGCCGATTTGTAGCGGAGCAACTAAAGCCAGAGCAGCATGAGGAGTTGCCCTATCACGATTATGGAGTAGGGAAATATCAGATGCTGGGTATGAAGGCCGAGACGTTTGGATCATAACCCGCAGTTTTCACAAAAAGAACGCCGTATTTTCAAATTTTTTTCAAGATTTTATGCTGTACTTTTGAAAGGATGCATATTATAATGTTAGCGTGTGAGCCTGTAAATAGCAAGAGGAGTATGTTTGTATGGGAAATACGGATAAAAACACCGATAAAAATGCAGATGAGATCATCCAGGAGACTATGAAGGAGATCTACGAGGATCTGGATAAAGAAAAGGCCTTTGAGAAAGAGGAAGAGACGGAAGAAGACTTTCTGGATGAGGAAGATATAGAGACAGACGAGGAGGACTTTCTGGACGAGGAAGATGCAGAGACGGACGAGGAGGATTTTCTGGACGAGGAAGACTTCCCCGGCGCTGTAGAGACAGCTTTGGAGACCGAAAATGCAGAGGCAGAAGAGGAAGTTCAGGAAGAGGAAGCCCCGGAGATCCCGGATGAAGAGGATGATGAAGAGGAAGAAGAGACCGAGGAGGAGAAAGCTTACCGGAAGCACAAGTTCCGCAAGAAGCTGGCGATCGTTCTGGGAAGTATCTTTGGTGTGCTGGCAGTGGTTTACCTTGGATTTGCTTTCTTTTTCTCCAGTCACTTTATGTTCTTTACCACCATCAATGGAACAGATGTAACGTTAAAGAGCGTAAGCCAGGTAGAAGAGTATATGCGCCAGCAGGTGGCTGACTACACGCTGACCCTGGAGGAGTCCGACGGCGATACAGAGGAGATCTCAGGATCTGATATTTCCCTGGAATACGTGCCGGGAGACGAGCTCGAGAAACTGGTGAAAGGTCAGAAGAATTTCCTGTGGCTGAAGGCGCTGTGGGATCATCCGGAGCTGGAGGCCAGGGTAGGAGTAAAATATGATGAAGATGCGCTGGCCAGGCAGATCGAAGGACTTGCCTGCATGGATCCGGAGAATCAGGTGAAGTCTGTGAACGCCCATCCGGAGTTTAAGGAGACGCAGTTTGAGATCGTGCCGGAAGTGGTGGGGACACAGATCAACACGGAAGTATTCAATGAAGCTATCCGCACCAGCATCGACGGATTCCAGCATACCATGGATCTGTCGGAGACCGGCAGCTATATCCAGCCGGCGTTCGTAGAAGATTCGCCGGAAGTGATCGAGGCCAACAAGGCGATGAACGAGTATCTGAAGGCTAAGATCACCTACGATTTCGACCCGGAGACAGAGGTGGTGGACGCTTCTGTGATCTCTCAGTGGGTGAAGGTAAATGACAAGATGAAAGTCACCTTCGACAAGAAGGCGGTCAAGAAATATATCGGGGAACTGGCTGACAAGTATGACACCAAAGGAAAATCCAGAAAGTTCACCACTGCCACAGGCAATACGGTGACGGTAGAGGGCGGCGCCTATGGCTGGAAGATCAACCAGGATGAGGAATACAAGGCGCTGACAGAGAATATCAAGAAAGGCGAGACTGTTACCCGGGAGCCCAAATATTCCAGCCGGGCGGCAAGCCATGGAGCCATTGATATCGGAAATACCTATGCGGAGGTAGATCTTACCAACCAGCGGGCATACTTTATCAAGAACGGCAAGGTGGTACTGGATTCGCCGGTGGTAACGGGAAATCCCAACAAAGGAAACGCCACGCCTCAGGGGACGGACTCTTTAAGCTACAAGACCAGGAATGCGGTACTGCGCGGCGACCGGCTTCCGGACGGATCTTACAGCTACGAATCTCCGGTAAAATACTGGATGCCCTTTAACGGCGGGATCGGATTCCACGATGCCTCCTGGCAGTCCGCATTTGGCGGAACCCGCTACAAGACTCACGGGTCCCACGGCTGTATCAATATGCCTACAGATCAGGCGGCTAAGATGTATGAGCTGATCTCAGACGGGACGCCGGTAGTTGTCCACTACTAAGACAAAGGATGGAAACAGGATGTATGAATTGATAAAGCGTGACGGCCTTGCCAAGAGGGGAAGGCTTCACACAGTACATGGGGTCGTTGAGACCCCTGTATTTATGAATGTGGGAACTGTGGCCGCCATCAAGGGCGCCGTTTCCACAGAGGATCTGGAACAGATCGGCACCCAGGTGGAGTTGTCCAACACTTACCATCTCCATGTGCGCCCGGGGGACCAGGTGATAAAGAAACTGGGCGGGCTTCACAGGTTCATGGTGTGGGACAGGCCGATCCTTACAGATTCCGGAGGATTCCAGGTATTCTCCCTGGCGGGCTTGAGGAAGATCAAGGAAGAGGGAGTGTACTTCCAGTCCCATATCGACGGACATAAGATCTTCATGGGACCGGAGGAGAGTATGCAGATCCAGTCCAACCTGGCCTCCACCATTGCCATGGCCTTTGACGAATGTCCTTCCAGCACGCTGGACCGGGATTACATTGAGCGCTCCGTGGACCGCACAGCCCGGTGGCTCAGGCGCTGCAAGGCGGAGATGGAGCGGCTGAATGCTCTTCCGGACACCATCAATCCCCACCAGATGCTGTTTGGCATCAATCAGGGAGGGGTG